>JALWJF010000091.1 GCA_027081755.1 Desulfurococcales archaeon
AAATAGCCTCAAGTCCAAGCGTGGAAAAGGTAATAGACATAGGGCTCATGAAAGATGACACAGTGCTCTATTCAGACATCTTCATACCGGAGTGTGGATATTTGGAGAGACATAACTTGCTAAGCGGCATAGCCTTCAGCTTAGCTAAGGGCTTCATGGCGGCCTTCCCAGCAATTAACAGCGACTGTATGAGCATGCTCCACATATGGGCGAAGGTGTTCGAAAGGTTAGGCGTCTTAGACGAGTACGCGAAGAGGCTCGGCGAGGTAGTATGCAAAGGCTGTGACATAAAGAACGAGCTGGTTAAGGGAGACTTCGAAAGCATATTGAAGAAACAAGCTGAGATGCATGGAATAGACTTCAACGAACTCAAGCGTAAGGGCATCGTGTATTTGACCGATGAGAGCTGGGGCTTGGAGATGAATGACAAGATACTGAAGAACGGTTGGCTAAACACCGCTTCGGGCAAAGTGGAAATATTACCAATAAAGCTATTGAACGTAATAAAGAAGTTCAAGGGAGGTGCCATAAAGCCCGAATGGCATCCGCTGCCCACTTGGGTCCCTCCCCTATGGTACGGCCAGCTGGGAAGCGACGAGTTCGTGTTGCTAACTGGAAAGGAGAGGAACATGAGCTACAGCTGGACACAGCCTAACCCCTTATTATCTTGGATAGTTGACGAGGAGAAGAAGATCTGGATAAACAAGAAGAGGGCCCTCGAATTGGGTATAAGAGATGGTCAAGAGGTTGAAGTATGTTCAGAACACGGATGTGTTAGGGGACCAGCTAAGGTCACTGAGGGAATAGTGCCAGAAGCGGTCTACGTTCCACCGAACTATGGCTTTGAAGTAAAGCTATTGTTCGGCAAGTATAAAGACATGTCTTTTAACGCGTTACAAAGTCCAGAGCTGATAGACCCGATAACGGGAACTCACCTCATGGCTGATTTTACAGTAAAGGTAAAGAGGGTGTAAGCAATGAAGCCGGCTATGGTTATAGATCTGAATAAGTGTGTGGGCTGTGGGGCTTGTGTAGCGGCTTGTGTAATGGAAAACCAGTACAAGGAAGGAAAACCGCCGGAGCCCGGAGTAATAGCTTCCTTATTATCAAGGCTGGTGGGCTTACCGATATACAAAGATACCCCACTAAAGGAGGCCATAAAGAGAGTTGAGAAAGGCGAGGACCCCAAGGAAGTCTTGGGCAAGCTTTTCATGACCAGAACCCTAGTAGTTAGAGAAGAAGTGGGAGAGTATCCGAATGTAAAGGTTAAGTTCTGGCACAAGATATGCCACCACTGTAAAGATGCTCCTTGTGCTCACGTCTGTCCTACCGGCGCTACTTACGTTACCAAGGAAGGTATAGTGATGGTCAATAAGTCCAAATGTATAGTGTGCGGAGCTTGTATAACGGCTTGTCCTTACGCTGCCAGATCGATAGATGTTTATAACAGAGCGGTTGACAAGTGTACGCTATGTGAGCATCGCATCAAGAAGGGCTTATTGCCGGCCTGTGTAGAGACTTGTCCAACTGGTGCTAGAACCTTTGGAGATTTGGAAGATCCAGAGTTCAAGGCAAAGGTATCGAAGGCATGCAACGAGGACGAGAGAGTGTTCTTCATTGAGTAAACTAGTTTTATTTTACACCTAAGGAAAAGGTTTTACATGTCAGTAAACTGGTTATGATGGCGATAAAGCTTGAAGATGGTAATACCAACATACCTCTATGATCATTGGATAATGGAAGACATAGGTCCTTTTGACAGCACTACTTTCGTTTTGGGTATAGGAGAAAAGAAGGGGAAAGCCGAAGTTATACTGAGAAACGAGGGTGTTGTTTGTGGCTTGGAGGAGGCAAAGGAGATCTACTTGAGGGCTGGAGCCGAGAGAGTCGAACTGGTTGCCAAGGAAGGAGATTTTGCTAAGGGTGTAGTGCTCACAGCCTATGGGAAGGCTGAGGCTCTCCATAAGGCCTGGAGGGTTGCACAAAACGTGGTAGCGATAGCTTCTGGAGTAGCCACCTATACCAGAAGGATGGTTGAGGCGCTGAAGGAAGCAAGTACTAATGCTAAGATAGTTGTTGCCAGGAAAGCCCCTCCTTGTAGAGCACTGTATTACAAGGGTGTGATCTGTGGTGGAGCTGCTCTACACCGCTCTACACTTTCAGACACCATACTCGTATTCAAGAACCACTTGGTGTTTACAGATTTGAAGGAAGCTATTAAGAAAATGGAGGAGTCTCCATTTACTATGGGTAGGAAGGTAGTATTCGAAGTAGATGATATCAAAGACGTAATCGAAGTTGCAAAACACGGCTTCGACGTACAAGTCGATCACGTAAGCCCGGAGGAGTTAAAGGAGATTATAGAAAAGGTTAGGGCAATTAATCCAAACGTAAAGGTATATGTAGGTGGAGGGATAGACATTAGCAACATTAAGGATTACGCCATAGCTGACGGCATAGTCACATCAGCTCCGTACTGGGCTAAGCCATTGGACGTAACTACGAGAATGACTCCTCTAGAGTAGGTTTGAACCTCTTTAGGTCGTTTTATTAAAAGACACATTATCGGAGTTCGGTTACCTTTAAAGTGGGGTAATGTGTTGTACTCATCTCTAGAAAGACCTTTACCAAAAGAAGACCTCGAAGAATTGGCAAGACTTAAGCTCAAAGAAGCTTTAATCGAATCCAAACTGGCCTTAGAGTACTTAGACAAAGGAATAGTTAGGAATGCTGCTGGAAAAGCCTTTCAAGCTTGGAAAGCGCTGATCTCCGCTTTAATCGCATTGAACTTTGATAGGCTTTCAAAAGGCTTGAGCGAGGAACAAAAGGAGTGGTTAAAGGAGAAGGGAATACTTGCTCCGACGAGCAAGCTCATACCACTGAGCTTAATGTTGGAGGAAAAGGCTGACTTGGACGGTATCACGCATGCAACCTCTACCGCTCTAGACCTTCATGACTATCAGTACAATGGCCCAGATCCAGATTTGATCTTCAGCAAGTACACTGAGCCAGAAAGTGCTAAGGAAAGCGCTAAACTCTTGATAAAGACCTCACTTGAGTACGTTGAGAAGTACAAGGACTTGCTGGATGAAGAAGGGAAGAAGGTATTGGAAGAGTTGAAGAAAGCGCTTAATACCAATGCCTAACCCCTCCCTCTTATACCTCAAACAAGTACATCTAATGGGACTCCAATTTGTCCCTTTCGGACCAACTTGCCAAGGAGATAATGGAAGGAAAAGGAGACAAGCTAATTAGTGCAATTGCTTATAAGCTAATGATTGATCCAGATTTTACGAAAACAATCGTTAACAAGCTTCTTAAAGATTTGGCCACAAAAGAGGACATAGAAAAGCTCGAATCGAGGCTAAAAGAGCTTGCAACCAAACAAGAACTCTTTGAGCTTAGGAAAGAAATAGCTGAACTAATG
>JALWJF010000092.1 GCA_027081755.1 Desulfurococcales archaeon
ACCTTATCTATGGGCTGTAAAGTATGTTCCAGCGCTCTTCGTTCTCCTCTCAGCATACGTACTCAGAAAATACTATAACAAAACATACGCAATCTACTTATTACCCATAGTAATTGTAGCGATCTACCTACATGGCATGTTCGACAGCATAACTGCATTTTTCTTACTCTTGAGTACAGCAATGCTGAGAGAGAGGAAAATTGGTAAGGCTGGATTATCTTATGGTTTAGCCGTAGCAGCAAAACAACATGCTCTGCTGGCAATACCAGCATTCATCGTATACTTACTTAGGAGGAAACACAGGTGGAAGAAAACATTAATCTTCCTCTCTGCATCTATACTCAGCTTTGCTTTAGTGATACTAACCTATGGTCTTTTTGTAGGCATTAAGAGATCTATTAACGACTTCATAGAAGTCATGCTATTCCATTTGAATAGGCCTCCAAACGGTTTGGGTTTTGGAGGATTCTCAGTAATTTCCTTGTATTCTGATGCTCTCAACGGATACTCTGGAAACATCATTTCAGCGCTGGTATTCAAGGGCAGTGCAAGTGTCATGCACGGTCCTATCACGGTCGCTTCAGCGCCGTTTCTGCTGGTATCTATAATAATGTCTAGCATACTCTTTGATCTAGAAGAAGCTATCTTGATGAGCTATGTTGTTTACATATTGTTCTCATATGTGGGCGCATTACAACATTTAGTGGTCCCTTCGATATTTGTGCCATTCCTAAGTAAAAGAGAAAGAAGGGTATTCATCGCTTCAACGACTTTGTATTCGATATCTCATGTATTGGCATTCTGGGACATGTTTCCAATAATATTTGAACCTCTCTTCTTAAAGTACTTTAATCTTTCAGAGATATATATTTCAAGGGTGATGGATCTTACCACCCCATACTGGGACGTAGCACTTAAGACAAGTGGTATGGTATTGACAGCGTTCGGCTTAATCTTACTTATTCTCTTCGCTATGTATGAATTTAGAAAAGCGTTTAATAGATCCTTTATAGCGTCTATAATACCCATAATGTATGTCCTAGAGCTGGCAATCCTTGCTATAATGTTATCGCAACTGAAGGTTCTCATGAAGTTTCCATCAAATTTCGTAGGGCATAATCCAGTACTAGTGTATACTTGGGAGAACATAGAGTACCCAGGCTACAAGTTCGGTGATTACTTGACTACACCATACGCTATACCGAAGTATGGATACTTCTCAATGGTAAAACCTCTGGCTATGAAATTAGCCAATGAAATGAAGAAAGGTAACTACATGGTCTTAGTAGCCGCTCGAATGGACTTGCTAAGATCCTACCAAGTTACGGACTTACTAGGTGCGTTAGAACTAAAGGGCGTGAAATGGGCATGGGCGGTAATACTCAGCAGAGGGAACAAAGATTATATAAATGGTATTGCAAGTGCTCCCTTAAATGAAATTAGGTACTTATTCTTCATGATAAAGCATAACATTCCACTTAGGGGTTATGCAAGTCTGCCTCCCGTATTGAGGATCTTAAACGAAACCTTGATCAAGCTACCGCCACTGAGCGCTTACTACCCAAGATGTGAGAACGGGAAACCCTTGGTTTACGTCATACCTATAGGTAGCTTAAGTAACAGCACACTAAGTAATGTAGCAAAGCTAGGTGATAGATACGGTTTGTGCATCAAAGAAATTAGCATAAAGGCCGTTAAGCTATGGAATGTTAAGCCCTTGGCGCTATCCACATAATGAGTTTTGCTCCTCCCTCCATATCCATATCAATTTTCATCGGCAAATCGGTGCCATACTCCAAGGTTAGGTCTTCTCCTGCCTGATAAGCCCTTGTAGCATCGTATAAGTGATCTACGGAATATTTGGCAGTTGCTGGACTAGAAACGCTTATTGTTAGCAGTGGATTACCCATCGTTAGCTTTGCTTCATAACTCTTACCAACATCCATAGCATTTATCATTAAGGTTTCTTCGTTGGGAGTTTCGAATGTAACCTCATCCGATATCATTTTTGCGTCAGCAATTACATATCTCAGATCTTTAGGAGACATCTTAACTGTAACGGTTAAATCCACTTTTAACTCTTCAATTTCTTCTTCTTCGGGAACTTCATCAGCTCTTACTTTAAATTCCCTCTCGACAGCCGTTTTCTTGTTAACGAACTTGATTGTTAAGAACATAGAACCTCTCTCATATTCCAACACTACAGCATCATCTCTTGTAGCTCTCTTAACCACTTTTCCTAACTCGTCTGGTGAAACCTTTATTACTAACTTATCAACCGTTAAATCGAATTCTTCAAACATAATTGCTGGCATTTCAAATATTATCATAACGTTCTTATCAGAACTCATGCTCTTTATTTTCAGCCCCTCATCAATTATGTAGAAGGGCATTTCCTCGTAGATTTTTGTGAGTGGCTGGAAAATCTTTTTGAACTTACTACCTTGAGGGTAAACTGCCCTAAACGTAACACCCTCCATTTTTGACCGTACCCATAAACTTCTTCGGTACTGGTTTTATTATGTGGTGGCCGGGAGAGGCTTACGGGTAAGGACTTTGGCTAAGGTAAAGATACTCGTTGACGGAGGTAAATACAAATGGGTAACTCTACCTAGAGAAGAAGCATTAAAATTGCTCGAAATGATTGAAGGTGAACTTAGTAGTAGTCCTAGGGACCTCCAAGAGACTATGAGGTATTTGAGGCATTTCGAAGAATTCTATCGAGAAATGCAAAAGAAGTTCAAAGACTTCATAGCTCCGCCACATAGCTTAGATGATATGATTAGAGGTATAGTAGTCGTTGACAAGATATCTTTAAAAAAGGAAAATAACAAGAACATAGCCACCATAGTATTCGACAGGAGGATAAGTGTTGACATGCTAAAATCGCTACTAGAAAAGATGGGTTATGAAGTAGAAGTGGAGGTAGAAAAGCCGTGGTAAAGGTCACCAGAGTTTTCATTCATGATCTTGATGACGAAAAATTGAACTTTGTGCTAAGCCAGCTTAAGAATAAAGTTAAAGTGGTAGGGGTATCGAAGTCTAAAGTAGTACCTAATTTCATGTATATAGAGATTGAAGGGGATAAGAGAAAAGAAGTTGAAGAGCTAGTCTCTGGTATTGATTTCTTGGATTTTAAGGTTACCTTCGTTGACATCTAATTCTGCATCAATGATTACCTTATGTATCTCAAACCCCTTTACTACGATAGCTTCGCCCGTCTTCAAGTAAGGCAACTCATTAGCATAGTCGCCCAAGGCTGAGACTAATTTATCGGATATATCCTCGGGGCTATGCCTCATTAATATCATTGTCTTTATGTTCGTTAACAGTTGAGGTCTAATATCGTTGATCGATTGAGTTGCAATTATTACGCCTATCCCTCTGCTACGACCCTCTCTAAGCAATATTTCAAGTAATTCCTGCGGGAGTATCCACGCTTCATCGATCACAATTAAGGTCTTCAACCTATCGGATCTTTCCGAACGAAGTAATTTGGTTAGGACATGTTTTTCAAACTCATTCACAACCTCTTCTTGCCTGCTCTTAACGCTCGAACCCGTTATCGGCCCATATGCTTGCACCTCTTCATCATCTACCATACTAATTAAATCACCCTTGGGATCAAAGACTATAACATTTAATTCCATTAGGCTCGTGACTCTCTTAATAATCGTGGCTAAAGAAGTACTCTTACCGCTACCAGTCGCACCGAATATTCCTATGTGGTGCACCATGTCTTCTTCATTTATCATTATAACCTCTTTTGTATCAGAGTCAAAGCCCAGCACTATTCCGTTCAGTTCAGCTCTTCGAGGAACAGAAAAAGTGAGCGACAGTATCTCAGAAGATGTCAAAATCTTTCTCGTATCTTTAAACAACATAGTTGAGAGTATCTGCCGACCGCTAAGACGTGAAAAGGAAGTATCGAAGATCGCGGCAAGCCTGTCTTGAAGATTCTCTATAGCTTTAGATGCTTCTTCTCTGTCTTTTGAAATTACTAGGTAATCGAGTTCTATTTCCGAAGGGAGCCAACCGCTTTGAAGGGCATCATACATCCTCTCCAGTCTCTTTAGCTTCCTTTCTAAATACTTATTGCTTTTGTCTTCTTCTAATATGACACGTAAAGCTGTTATCTCTCTTTCCAATTTCTTTAATATCTTGTCTTTGGGTACGTACTTCCTCTTCAATCTAACTTCTAAGGATACGTTAGGACAGCAGGAAACTAGAAGAGTGGTGTACTCACGAAGTATGTGAAGACCTCCTTTCCTTAATATCAAAGGATCAACTTCCTCTAACCTTATACCATAGACATAAAGTCTTTTTCCTCCACTTATTAATAAGTAGTCTTTCTTAACAATGATGTTTCTCTTACCCTTCTTTGTTAACTTCAATGTAATCAAGCTACTAAATGTGGATAATATAAAACTTAGTAGTCCCAGCTCAAATAGCACTCTCTCTACCATACTTTCGAGATTATAGTCTTAGATGTGCCAGAGATGAGTGAAGCTATTCCGCGCCCGACCAAGACGACTATTGCTAGATGAAGAGCCGGGATAACTGTAACTAGTAAGGGTAATGCGAAAGGATCCACATTCTCGATTTTCCCAAAATTTGTACCCATTAAGCCCATTTTCGAAGCCATATATCCTTCGGCTATGAGGTTAGGTACATTACCAATCTTTAACTTTGAAGTGAAGACCATTTCACCGGCGCCAGAGGACACAAAGTAAACATGTATTGCATCATTACCCATCCACTCAACGCGCTCTATAGTTACGTTGCTAAGTTCTCTGGATGCAGTAACTGAAAACGTTGATGGATCGAAGACGTTGTAAGTGCTAATTATCGCTCGTCCCTTGCCTTCTATTTCAAGTATTACCTTTACATAACCATTTGCTTCATATACTTTCGCATCCGCTATTCTAATGTTGCCTCTTCTCCTTACCAACACTATAAAGTCTTGTATTTTCTGTACATCTTCAAACCGTATATTCATCTTTATTGTTTCAGATTTATGAACGTTAAAATATTTGAAGTTGACATACTTGGTACTACTCCTTATACCATATATGTCTAGGTATATCCTAGCTATCGGATACGGTGCACCGCCTAACTCTACTATAGTTGTATATCTGCCGCTGTTGTCCGTAGGATAGACACCACATACACCACGAACGTCACAGAAATGAATAACAACATAGTTTAGCGGCTTCATATTGCTATCATATACTGTACCATAAGGATATACGACATTGGCAGCAATTTTATTCAAATCGATGAAACTGTTCCATAGCTCGAAAAGATTGGGATTATAAGAGATAATTAGCTGTACTAGTGGTATCACCAACGGTGTGACTATATAAGCTGATATGGCAAACCCCATCAGATTGGCACCGGCAAGCCTCCCAATTCTGAATGGGATTGCCAACATAACCATACTTATTGCTATGAATAAGGGAGACAGTAATTCACCAAACTTAGATAATATATAAAGGCTTGTCCATAGGTAAACACCCAAGCGGAGCATACCCAATACCAAATCTAACATCGGCTGCAGCAACACGTTCTGCAAAGGCCATGCAGCTCCTAAAAGAGAGAACAGTACTGCAATGGCGTTTCCGCCTATTTTACCAAGGAGAAGTGACGAAGAGACCAATGATATTATTTTTCTAAGCAACAGCAGAGACATATAGAGTCGAGCTATAGACTTGGCTATAGTTAGAATGTCGTTTACAAGCTCTTCTCTGTTTACACCAATAACTGTGTATACGTAGTTCATTAACCACAATATCGTTGAAAAGGAGATTGATAGTGTGAATACAAGAATACCATCGTTAATAAGTAATGGAGCCCATCTCTTAACACCCCTAATTGGTATAGGCAAAGCATATACTAGAACGCCCAATAAGTAGGTTAAGAGGCCTAAGGCCGATGACATTAAGAGCAAATAAAGCACTAGACCCAAAATTCTAACCCGAAACTTTTCAAAGAGTTATGAGAGGGGGCGTGTAAGGTGAAACAGTGAAAAAAGGCTGGAGAATTACTGCGAGCATAGTCTGGGATATACAAAGAAACGTACCGACGTTTAGGGAGGACTGTTGGGACTGTGAAGTAAAAGAGCTGTTAATGACTGACCCGGGAGATGCCAGACCAGCTTTCGAACACGACCGTGAGATCTTCAGGGAAGCATTAATTAACGAGTTTGGTGCAGATATTAGCGATAAGATACTTGGTAGAGGCATCGTATTAGTTAACAAAGGTGCTGGACTTGATGACTTTAGAGAATTCTTTGCGCGGGGAACTATTGTAGGTAAGGTCTATTGGGAACCAGTGGAGAAGAAGTGGAGGTTTAGAGCTACATATGCATCCGCATACATACTTGTAGAAGAAGGATTAGCGTACACGATAAAAGTTGATAACATTCCAAAAGAAGGAAGTACTATAATAGCTGAATGTGATGAAGGAAAGCAAGTAATATTGGTCAAAGATGGATATCCAGCAGGTGTAGGCTATTGTAAGAAAGGACGTATAAGAGTGATCACCTCTTTCCCGGAGGACGTCGTGGGCAGCGATCCCTTTCCCGCACCAGACATACCTACGACAATAGACGACATGATAAAAGTTAACGAGAATAGAATGAAAAGGATGGTCTCACAGAGTAAGAAGTTCATATATGTTATGAGGGAGAAATTGAAGGACAAGCCTCTAACAGTATCCTTCTCGGGAGGTAAGGACAGCCTCGTAGCATTGCATTTAACCTTACAATTAGAGAAACCAATAATAGTGTTTAACAATACTGGTATAGAGATGCCCGAGACTATTGAAACTGTTGAAAAGGCCGCAAAAAAGTGGGGATTGAAAGTTGTGGTCGCTGATGCTGGCGACGACTTTTGGAAAGCTATGAGGAGGAACGCCCCTCCGGCTAGGGACTTGAGGTGGTGCTGTAAGGTAACCAAGCTGGTTCCCATGGCTAAACTTGTTAAAGAAAGGTGGCCGAATGGAACACTCAATATAGTTGGTCAAAGGGCTCTTGAGAGCATAGAGAGGAGCAAGTCACCTAGAGTTTGGAGGAACAAATGGTTCCCTCAAGTACTCAATATAGCCCCCATACACTACTGGACACAATTAGACGTTTGGATGTACATTTTCAAAAACAACCTTGTTAGCGTACTGAATCCGTTGTACTTTAAGGGTTTTGAAAGAGTGGGTTGCTTTATGTGCCCCGCTAGCTTGCTAGCGGAATTTGAATATACTAAGAGAGTGCACCCCGAACTGTGGTCTAAGTGGGAAGAGAGAGTAGAGTGGTGGAGGAAGTACATTGGTCTGCCAGTTGAATGGAGAGAATACGCGCTTTGGAGGTGGCTAAGCCCTAATAACAAGAAGAAAAGCTTTATAATGAAATTAGGTATAAGCATCGACTGGAAGAACGAATATCAAGGTCACATAATGCCTAAAATAAGGAACAAAGAGGTTTCCGAGAATAAAGTGGTCATAGAATTTATATCAAACGTAGAGAAGGCTGTTGAGGAACAATATAGCATCTTGGGCAGAAATGATAGAAACAAGATAACCAATGAAAAGTACGAAATAACTATAAATGAGAATAAGGTTGAGGTGAAAGGAGAAAATGCATTAGAAGAGGGTCTCTTCGTTAGTGCAATAATACATAGATGGTATCAGTGCATGGGCTGTAAGAGCTGTGAAGTCTGGTGTCCTACCGGAGCAATAAAGGTTGACGAAAGGCCTAAAGTTGATGCTAGTAAGTGTATATCATGCAGACTCTGCGTCCTTGAGTGTCCAGTTTACGAACCCGTGACTGACCGAGTAACTTCATCGTTATTACTGGACCGCCCGGACGGCTGGAGAAGGAGAGGTAAACTCTTGAAGAAGGACGTTGTAAAGAAGATAAAGGACATGATGGATGACGCCTCAGGCCTGGGTGGAGTTACAGGAGCTTGAGTTTGCCAGTAACCTTATCTACATCTGCCTCTGGCGCGGGCCCAATAGCTACGGCAGTTATAGTTCCCGGCGCTAATTGGGTCCTCCCCGCATCTCTTACTAAGGATGTCGGTAAACCTAAGGATCTAGCTTTTTCATAGAGCTCTATCAACTCCCTTTCACTCGAAACCTTTAAGACCACTTTCTTTTGTCCGCTAGCAAGCCATGCCTTAAACCACTCCGGTCTTTCCCTCATGGCTTTGAGGGCAGCTTCTAGTGAGGCATGTGCTACTTGTGCACAGAGCTTGCCCTTTCCCATTTTCAGATCAGTCCTTACCACTATTGACTGCTTTAATTCTCCGTGCAAGTTTACCCCCTTCGATACCGCTCATTTTTAATGCTCTAATAACAGTCTTATCTGAGGCATTCAAGATTTTTGCCATTTTAGTTACCCTCTCGAGGGGGTCCTCTCCACTTCTGTATGCCCATATGGCTTCCCACATAAGTCTCCATCTCTTTTCCCTATCACCCATAACTTCTATTATTGCATTATTCAAGTCACCTTCTAACTCAAAGCGAGCCCTTAGTATTGCGAATATCAACTTGTTTATGTTCAGTGGAACACCAATTATCGATCCGAAGAGTGTTATCTTTCGCCTTAGACATTTCTTACAAGGTATTTTGGAGGTTAGTCCAGGACGAGGAACCTCTTTATCTATTATGCCACCGAAAACATATGCATCAGCCTTCATCAACTCTTCCTTATTTATTTCTTCACTAGCATTTGGATCGAAGAGTATTATATTATCATATTCTTTCTCAAAGAGGTCCAGCCTCATTTCTCTGACAAATTCGTTTGGCCTCATCTCGGGTACTACATTATCTAAAAGGATAAGGTGCTTGTCCCATAAGAAGTACCTAATCGCATTGAGGGCGTCCCATACTTGAAGTCTCAGTTTCTTGAACTCCTTAGCGGTATGTAGAAATGCGTATCCCATGTAAATACCCACGACTGGAGTATCTGTAATTAGTGGTTCCAGATCTTCCCTAGTAATTTGGCCGTGGCGTTCGTGAACAGCATCGCTTATCTCTTCTCCACCACGCCACATATAGATGACTTCAGCCTCGCCAACCCTTGCTTTGAACCATTTCCGTGACTTCAGTCCTCTATCTAGGTTTATCTTGCTGTCCTTGACCAGCATGTGTACGGCCGTTTCTTGGAAAGGATTCCTTAGAAACCTCTTATTTAGAGGCGCCACTAAAGATGATATACTCCTTACCCCACTTTCATACAGGAGCTTTACGAGTGCTTCGCCTGGTCTCATTTTTCTTTCGGGGATGAAGATGAATAGCGGGCTGATAAGATGAAGAGGCTGAGCTACGCAGACCCACAGACATTTACGCTAGTTTCTAGAAGGTAATAAAATGGGTTTGGATGTGGCTAGAAAGAAATCTATCGAATGCGAACCATTGCTTCATGAAAAGAAGGTGCTAGTGGTATGGGGAATAAAAGGTGGCGTCGGCAAGTCAACAGTCAGTGCATTGCTAGCCAGTGCCAGCGCTAACATAAGGTCCGCCAAGACCTTGCTAGTCGATACAGACTTTCGTGACGGTGCATCACGTTTCTTCTTAGGTGAAGAAGCCAGAAAATTGAAGGGTTGGTATGACGTCTTAATTGAAGGAGGTACTTTGGACAAGTTTATTCACACAGTTTCACCAAACCTACATGTAATACCTTCCGGAACGCTTGATTCGGCCCTCAAGTTCTCTTCCTTGATAGCCAAAAAAGGTGTGGAAAAGGTTGCTAGGCTAATAGCAAATACACTTCTTCAAATACAAGAAGACTACGAACAAATAATACTTGACAGTCCAGTTACCAGCTTCGTCGATATTCCTATCTTAAAGTGCAACATTAGCACTTTAAATGCCGACAGTGTCCTCCTAAGTCAAGCCTCGCTGGGAGAAGTACAAAGAACCCTCAATATAGCCCTTTCCGTACTTGGCATAAAGCCCTTGTTGTTCGTGATAAACCAAGTCCATCCAAAAATATTGACTGATGCAAATGAGAGGAGGCTCATAATCGGTGCTATCTTTAATATAATTCAAAGGGGCATTAAGGCTATAGCATTGCCTTTACACGGAAGCTTATATAAGGAAATTAGATGGAGGTCAAGTACCGTAAAAGCCATTGTGGAGTGTTTCTCGTTCCTACTCTGGGGCATCGGAGAACCGAAGACTTGTGTGCTGGCAACTAGCGGACTGGTAGACGAGGACATGATAAAACAGATATCCGCTATAGAGTTTTAACGGCGACCAGTGAGCTTCCTAGCCTCTCTCTCAGTCTCCCTAAGTATCAGTATGTCGCCTAGCCTGACAGGCCCTTTAACGTTTCTAGTGAGTATGCGTCCCTTATCCCTACCTTCAAGTACCCTAACTCTCACTTGTGTAATCTCTCCTGTGACACCCGTCCTTCCGATAATTTGGATTACCTCTACTGGGAACCCTATCTCTTCGGTCATGTTTATTTCCTTTATCCACTCGCCTACATATACCTTTTTTGTCATACCGTGACGCCCCATGGAGTCGCGATACCTTAATTAAAAAGGTTCACCAAAGACGGCGGGGAGACGAAGGGTGCCACAACGAGTTTGTTACTTTTGCGGAAAAGAAATAGAGCCTGGAACTGGCATCATGCTAGTTAAGAACGACGGTAGCATAGTGTGGTTCTGTAGCAGCAAGTGTTTCAAGAGTTATAAGATGGGTAGGGATCCGAGAAAGCTTCCGTGGACTAAGAAGTATAAGATGAGGTGAATGCTATGAATGAAGAACTCGAGTTCGTAATGATAAAGCCGGATGCTGTCAGAAGAGGTCTTATAGGCGAGATAATCTCGAGAATTGAAAGAAAAGGATTAAAAATAAAGGCTATGAAAATGATAAAGATGAGTAATGAGATGGCACATAAGCTGTATGAAGAACATGAAGGGAAACCCTTCTTCGAAGACTTAGTGAGCTATGTCACAAGTGGACCAGTAGTAGTAATGGTTGTCGAAGGACCAAGCGCAGTTACAGTAATGAGAAAAATGATAGGCGATACGGACGGTTCCAAAGCAGAGCCCGGAACGATCAGAGGCGACTTTGCATTAAGCAAAGCCCGAAACTTGATACACGCCACAGATTCTCCGGAAAAGGTTGAGAGGGAGATGAGCATATTCTTTAAGAAAGAAGACCTTTTAGATACAGAGAACATGCACTCAATATACTGAGCTTTAATCTTTTTAAATGTCTAGCTGAACCAAATCATGTGAGAGCAAACAATAGGCTCTATGTGAACACTCTCCGTATACTAAGGGAAAAGGGACTCCAGTGGGCTTCGAGATGTGTTAATACTACTCTTTGTTCTTCACCTTTGGAATGTGCATCACTAGCACTCAAGAACTGCCTCGGAGGGTTGATAATAATTGGCATAGACCCGGGTGTTCACGCAGGCCTAGTACTAACAGTTAACGACATTCTCATTTACTCATGGGAAGGTCCCTTAGAGGACATGTTTGACATCGTAAAGTCTCTCTCAAAATTTGCAGATATCGTAATTACTGGGAAGGGGTGGGGAGAAGCCTTCAAAAATATGAACTTAAGAGTCATTGAAGTGGACGAGAGCAGTACCTCAAAGTCGAAGGTCAGGTTCTCAAAAAGAATTGGGAAACATGCTAGAGCAGCGTATCTAATAGCTCTGAGAAAACCCATTACCTCACTGAGGGGATACAAAAAGGGTAAGAAATCATGAGCTACGGCTTTACCGAAAGGAGAAGAAACATCCTAGAAAGCTTACGTGCAAGGCTCGGAGCAGATTGTATAGCCTCTATAGTAGCAAATCCGTATGCAGAAACACAACAACAATTCTCTACTACACTACAGCATGTGAGGGATATTCCACTACTCTTCAACTTGCTGCACAGAGAGTATAAGACTTGCAATGAGATGGTCCTTTTACTAAATTCATATAATGCTAGTGTTCAGTTCGCTGAGCACTTAGTTAGAAGACTCAAAAGCTTCGGTGTGAATGCATTCTATGTTAGTGTATTAGACTCTGCGCTCTCACTAAGTGGCCTCGTGCCGTTATTGTCAGATAAGATATACTTGCTACCATGGTCAGTACTAGGAACAATAGACCCCTACATACCTCCTAATACAAACGTTAAGGAAGCACTAATAGTTAAGGAAGCAGTCGAGCAAACCATGGCGAGTATGCCAAAGGAAGCAGGGAGTGGTAAAGGTCAAGTACTCTATGCACTTTCCGTCTCTGGAAGCCTTTACGAATATGTAGCATCAGAGAAATACATAAGGTACGTTGAAAGACTTCTATACGATTTCGTAAAAGAGAGAACATCCGAAGAAAAGTTCTCTGAGTTAATACAAAGAATGTTGATGGAGCCTTCTATCCATGATCAACCAATCACAGCTAAAGACCTAAATGAGATGCTTCCTTATGCTCAAGTAGTAGAAGGGACAACAAAGATGCTACTGTCAGAATACTTTATTGTGGCGGTAGAAAGTATGCACAGAAACAATTATGCATTGATCCTCGAGTCTCCTCAACATACTTACAGCGTTCCCATTCCAACACCCGTCTATACGTACTAAGGTCTTACTGGAACCAAATACCTTAATCCCTCGTCTTCATCTAGACCTAACATTAAGTTCATGTTTTGAATTGCTGTACCAGCAGCACCTTTCATTAAGTTATCTATAGCAGCGAACATGGCTAGCCTCCTCACCCTCTCATCCAGAGCAAAGCCTACTTCAGCATAATTGCTACCGTATACGTTCTTTACATCTGGATAGGGCATAGGCGGGCCTCTTACTATTCTAACAAACGGTTTCCCCGCATAGAGTTTGGCGTAAGCCCTTTGAACATCCAAGGGTGTTACATCTTTTATTAACCATGAATATGCGGAGGCGAGTGAGCCTCTTATCATACTTACAGCATGTGGTGTGAAAGCGACTTTGACTTCCTTCCCAGTGAATTCTCTTAGGGACTGTTCTAACTCGGCTACATGTCTATGTCCAGAAGCATCATAAGGTCTCGCCGCTCCTTCTCTTTCTGGGTGATGTCCTCCCCTATATGGTTTGGCGCCGGCTTCAGAGCTTCCTACCTTAACATCAACTACTATATGATCTAAGTCGATTATTCCAGCGATTGCAGGAGGTAAAGTTGCAAGTATGGAGCTTGCAGCGTTACACCCGGGATTGGCCACTAACCGCGCGTTCTTTATCTTATCACCATAGATCTCTGGTAAACCATAGACACTCTTTTCTAAGAGGTCGGGATATGGGTGCTCATATCCATACCAGCGTTTGTAGTCCTCTACTCGCTTTAACCTGTAATCTGCACTAAGGTCTATTACTTTAAGTCCTACTTCTAAAGCTTTAGGCACATAGTGCAATGAGACTTTGTGGGGTAGCGCCAAGAAGACTAAGTCTACGTTCTCTACGACGTCTGGGAGTTCCTCTGGTTTGTTAAGTCTCTTAAATTTTAGTGTTGCCTTATATATACCTCTCAAGTGGGGGTGAGCATAATAGACGGGCTTCCCAGCGTACTCCCTAGACGTAACGACCTTTACCTCAACACTCGGATGGACGCTTAGTATCCTTAACAGTTCTCCACCAGTGTATCCAGAAGCACCAACTATCGCTACCCTCTTCAAGTCTTTACCCACTCACTACCCGATACTGCTTTATATTAAGGTCTTTGATGGGCTTTAGAACAGTATTTAAGTTATACACACGCCATTGAACGCCGGGAGTAGTAGTTTGCTAAAAAAGAGAGAAGTCTCGCTATTATTAATGACGTTGCTCTTACTAC
>JALWJF010000093.1:0-1533 GCA_027081755.1 Desulfurococcales archaeon
GACTTTTCCGTTACATACAACTTCGCTTATCTTTCCGCTCTTCAGTAAGTCTTCGATGGATTTCCAGAAGCCAGTAGTATTCTTGAAGTATATACCTTTAGCCGTTATTATTACTTTTACTTTGTTGCTAGCTATAGTATTGAGTATGTTGGTTGAGACTCTGTTTGAGGGAATTAGGTATTGTGAGAAGGTGTTCGTACCAATTACTTTTGTGAGCAACTTTATCCTCTGTGCAACTTCGTTGGGTACTGTGGTGTTATAGTAATTCCCGTGTAGAGTGCCTTGCAGGGTTATGTAGGTGGTCAGCTTCCCTTCGAAGTTCATCAGCTTTGCATTTGCTCTGAAGGAGCCGATAACCTTTCTGATAACTGAGGGCTTAATCTTAGTTATGTTTATAACATTTATATAGTTCTTTAAGCCCAAGCTGTTTGCTATTTTCAGTACATTGTTTTTACTGCCTGATATTTTCACATCGATATCTACTCTGGATATTGGTGGTATCATTTTGCCCTTTACACTATAATTTATCGTAACTTTAACGCCGTACTTCTGCAGATAGTTCTTGATGTCCTTTGTGTATACCTTTAGTAAGTTTTGTACTGTCCTCTTGGGTGCGGGCAAGACAACATAGCCCTTTATCTCGAGCTGACCCCTCTTTTCTACGTTGTTTGTAATTAACCTTATGACTATGTTGGAGTCCCTAATGAAGAAGAATGCAACTATGAGGCTGCCCTTAACTCTTACTGTGGCTTCGCTCTTGTCCTTGCTACTCAAGATAGAAATGGTACCCTTAATATCTCCCTTCTTTATGAGACTGTTCGTTACATAAGAGCTACCCTTCAGTATAATGTTTTCCTTAACACAACACTGCGCTTGGTAAAGCGTGCTGTTTATTATGTTAGTTGCCTTGATAACGTTGCCTAATGCCTTGTTTTTATTCATTTTCCCGATAATAATTATCTTATTTAATTCTACGGCTGTTTTGTTAGAAGTAAAGTACACTATTATTGTTGGTTTCGCTAGGGCGAGTGATACCATCAGTAAGACAAAGGCGAATCTTCTCAATTCTCTCTACCCGCGCACTTTTCACAGAAAACCTAAATTAAGCTGTACTCAGCGCACCTCTCTGAAATGCGCGTCTCATTATTTACTATGCGGTACATGGACAAACTCGAAAATATACTGAGAAATTCAGGCTTTTCGACCGTAAGGACATCACCAAAACTAAGCCTTTACATGCTCCTAACGAACCTCGTTGACGGCGCGTTCGTGTCTTCAGTAGCAGCTTTAGTCCTCGGTCTTGAGCCGTGCATAGAGTGTCCCTCAGTTATCAGCAATGGAAAGGTGAAGAACGTAGTCTTAGTTATAAAGAGAAAACGCGAAAAGGGGACTATAAAGCTGAAGGTCGATAAGAGATCCTTCACGGGGAGAGCCCTAGCACATTGGTATCTAGAGAAGGAAGGCTATAACGTAGTTGAGGTTGATAGTGAAGAGGATGTTGAGCTAGTTATAGGTGATGAAGCCAGAGAGGTG
>JALWJF010000093.1:1543-3396 GCA_027081755.1 Desulfurococcales archaeon
AGAGGTGAGTGGAGATAAGGTTGACTTGGGGGAAGTGTGGTACGAGGAGTTCTCTGCTCCATTAATCTACGCATTGTTCGTTAAGAGGAGGCTGTTTGTCATGCCTAAGGTTAGCTACATATGGGACAGAATAAGGATCGTGAAGCTGGAAGATGTGCTCGACAGTCTAACGCTCCTTAGGAAGCTCTCGCGCTACTGGAGCAAGCTGTTTTTGCCCTCTTCGGGTCTCTTAGGCCTACTGCTGCGGTCGCTGTAGTGAACTGTGTAGTCCTCTGGCTGTAGCTTTTCCAAGATATAGTAAAAGGCCTTCCATGGGTCGCCCTTCTCACCACATGTATACACGTCCAGCGTTGCGTATTCGTAGTCTGGCCATGTGTGGAGCGTTATGTGGCTCTCTAGGACTAGCGCTATTACTGAGACCCCTCCGTGGTAGCCCTCGAACTTCCATGAGCGAACCTCTACGAGCCTCATGTCTGCCCTCTCTGCGGCCTCCACTACCAAGTCCCTTAGCCACTCCTCGTCCCAGAGCTTGTTGGGGTCTATGCCATAGAGGTTCCCATATACGTGCTTACCTATTATGCGGTCACCGCGTTTGGTTGTTATCTTGTCTATAACATCCCTAGTAACTTGCCCTTGTACCATACCTTTTACCGTTCCCGGCCTCCATGAGCTAGCTTTAAGGCTTTGCGGCTCATTTCTCTTCGTTTCTATCCCTAGGAACCAAAATACCTCTCTTCACCATTTCGTTTAACGCCCTCTTCAGTACTCTCCTAATCCTCCACCTCGCCCCTATGTCTCCGTAGAGCCTTATCGCTGCCTCTCTCAAGCTGCCAGCTTGTGTCAAGACCTTCAGTATCTTCTTGTCTTCTTCGCTTAGGTCTTCTAAGTACCTCAGCGCAAGCCTTGCCACTTCAACTGGCTTCAAGCCCATGTATGGGTCCTTAATGTCTAGCTCAGTGAGTTTCTTTGTTACCTTGAACTCTATTATGGTTACCAAATCATTGGGATTTACCTCGCCATAAGCTTTTTTCAATTCCTTTACTAGTTCCTCTTTATTCTTTAGACCATCTCTTATTGCATCTTCATCGGTGAGTTCTGACACCTTCTTGTAGATCACGTTCGTTATTTTTGCTACTGCAAAAGGCTTTCCTCCTCCGTGGAGTATTATCTCTTTGGACTTCGGTATCCAGTAGCCCTTCCTTATTGTGGTCACCTTCTTACCACTCAGTATTAAATCTACGTACTTTCCCTTTACCATTAGATGCTTTCTGAAGAACTTCTTTTCTTGGGACATCGGGTTTTGGCCCCTCACTGGTCGTTTTAAGTCATTTATACACTGCCTATTGTGCTCTTGAAGCTACGGCTTTCCTCTCAATTTTTCATCAAGCCCTCAAAACATTTTTCCTAAGGAAGTCGTATCAGATGTTGGGTTTTCGCCCATGTATTCCTCCCTAGAAAGACCCTTACCAAAGGAAGACCTCAAAGAATTGGCTAAGCTCAAACTCAAAGAATCCTTAATCGAATCCAAATTGGCCTTAGAGTACTTGAACAAAGGAATAGTAAGGAACGCAGCTGGAAAAGCCTTTCAAGCTTGGAAGGCATTGATTTCCGCTTTAATCGCATTGAACTTTGATAGGCTTTCAAAAGACTTGAGCGAAGAACAAAAGGAATGGCTAAGGGAGAAAGGAATACTTGCTCCAACGAGTAAGCTCAAGCCGTTGAGCCAAATGTTGGAGGAAAAGGCTGGATTGAAAGGAGTGTCCTTTGGAACGGACAAAGCTTTAATGCTCCACGATTACCAGTACAACGGTCCAGATCCAGACTTGGTCTTCAGTAAGTACACTGATTCGGAA
>JALWJF010000094.1 GCA_027081755.1 Desulfurococcales archaeon
CTCCTCCAAAGGGCTACAAGTGTCTGCATCCGGGCTGTGAAGGCTATGTGAACGCGCCTCAGTACATACCAGAGACCATAAAGCTTCAGTTGAACTTCCAAGTGATCAACGGAGGCCACGTAAGCGAGTTTAACGTACCAATAAGGTATGAGGCCTATGGAGAAATACAAGGAATTCATGGATTAGTGCCGAAGGTCGTTCACCCAAGTTACGGCTTCAGTGACCTCTACGTAGCGCTAAACCCACCAGTAGTAACGAGCAGGGTGAGCCAAATGATATCCTACCATGACCTCTTGCTAATGTACATGCATAAGGTGCTACCGAAGTACAAGTTACCGCAAAGGCTAGCGTTAGCTGCGCTCTTCGCCGCCGGATACAACATAAACGTAATAAAGCAGTGGGCCAGTAACCCACAGATGGCTCAGCACTTGCCCACAATGCTAGAACTGGCCACCCTAGAACTGTATTTGCTCTCCAAGAACTACCACAGCCACATAAGCACTGAAGGATTGTACGTGCAAGCAAAAGTAATACCGGGAGTGCCATTGGTTTGGATAGGTCCAATAACTATGGCTCTAGGTGCACTGTTGGGGGCCATAGCCTACAAGAGGCCACGCCTAATAGGGCAGAAGGGTACGGCACCAGTGGTAAGGGAGAAGAGACTTGAGGGTACTGTTGTTACACGCAGATCACATAGAGTATGAAGCCACTAAGAAAGCCCTGAAGTCTGCCGAAACCGATGTGCCACTAAAGGGATCTAACGACAACGCCTTAGTCGTTTTCGTAAGCGTCGAGCCTGGTGATGAAGAAGTTATAGAGGATGTAGCAGACGATATAGTTTCGCAACTGAGGAGGCTCAAGATAAACAAGGTAGTTGTTTATCCATTTGCACACCTAAGCTCTAACCTAGAGAAACCTTGGAAGGCTATGGAAGTTTTGAAGAAGCTTGAGGAGTTCTTAAAGGAAAAGGGTGTAGAAGTTCAAAGGGCTCCCTTTGGATGGTACAAGAGGTTTACGATATCCGTAAAGGGTCATCCTTTAGCAGAGCTCTCTAGAAGGTACTATCCTAAGGAAAAGAAGCTCAACGTAATAAGGATTTTCGCCCTAACGCCAGACGGCGATGAAGTAGACGTTGAGGAATGTAAAGAGAATGACATAAAACGGCTCGTGAATCCGCCCAAACCTGACGAAGAAAAGCTTAAGCTCATTAGAAAGTATTGCGAGAAGTTCGGAGTAGTTCAACCTCCCCTGAGTCCTCCGGGCTACTTTGCTTACTTACCTCTGGCTTACTTCATGTTCATAGCCTTCACTGTTTATATATCAAGCAAGGTTCACGACTTCGAGATACCTTTCTTGCCAATGAAGACGCCGGAAGTTGTGACCTATCCTGGAGGTCTGCCAATGGTAGAGGGGTTCTTGAGACACAACGAGGTATTCCAGCACTTGGAATTGGTCAAGTACGAAGAAAGGCCCATAGGGCTTTTTGAGATGTCCGTACTCTTTAGGGATGAAGTGGTAGAGCCTTGTTATAGGGCCAAGGAGTTCACAGTTCCCCGCTTTAGGGTGGTAGTTAATGAAACTGGGGACTTGTACAGCTTGCTGCTCTCTATCCACGAGTTCGTCCACAACGAAGCCGAAAAGCTCGGAAGGGTCTACGTAACGTCTTATACCGTCACTAGAAATATGTATGAGAAGTATAAGGATTTGATAATAAAGTTGGTTAAGAGGGACAACAGATGCGCGCTCATAAGGCTTGTAGAAGATAAGAACGACTTCATAGACGCTGAGATGCACATAATAGACGTGGGAGGGAGGCCGGTAGAGATAGGCTCTTGGACTGTTGAGAAGTATTCCAACTCATTCTCCATCTCGACAGCCCCTCTAGGTTCATTCGAGAGATTCATGTACCTCATCTTCGACAACGCGGCCAGAGATTACTTAAACGGTAAGCCTCCAGAATTACCATTGTGGCTATCACCGATACAAGTCCGCATAATACCAGAGGATAGGGACAAGTTAGCTTACGCGATGCAAGTTGCAGAAGAACTCAAATCCAAAGGTGTGAGGGTTGATGTAGATGATAGAGATGTTCCATTGGCAGAAAAGCTCAGAGACGCCGGAAAAGAATGGATACCTTATGTAGTCCTAATAGGGAAGAGAGAAGAGGATCTCAAGAGAATAATAGTGGTGAAGAGGAATAATGATAGAGAAGATATGGCCGTCGAAGACTTGATAAAGCTTATAGTGGAGAACTTGGGCGAATACCCACAACTACCACAATCTTTACCGCTACTGTACTCCAAGAGGCCCAAGATAGCTAGACCCCGATGAGGACCTCGGGAATGCTTGAGATGTGATGAAGGTCTTGAGCGCTGAGGGTTTTAGAAAACGAAGAGCTCGTAGTGAAGAGCCTCTTCCTCCATCTCATCTATTTTTTCCAGCACCTTCTTGACCTCCTCGTCTGGCACATTAAAGACCCTTGCTGCTGTTATTATAGTGCTTCTCCACTCTTGAAGTCTGTCTAAGAAGTCGTTTATGAGCTGAGCAAAGGCTCTATCGACTACTGCTTCTATCATGTTTGTACACCCGTTATCTATATAGTAGCCTTAGCATTAGGGCCCAAGTGAAGAAATAATAGTTAGGTTTTATCTCAATATCATCAAAGAGATACGGTACGCCAAGGCTCCAGATAATATCGACAGTATTATTGAGACGAGCGTTGATAATAAGACTAACCTCTTGCTCTCTACCTCGCTGAGCATCATCGCGAAGGTAGCTACACAAGGCAAGTAGACGGCTATAGCGTACATAAGCCCTATTGCTTGTGCCGGGTTTAAGCCGAGCACAACCTTAAGCGCTTTGATTACGTCACTCGCTCCACTGCTTATCGCTATAGTGTCTAGTACCAACTCTTTTGCAACTGTTCCGGCTATCATTGCAAAGGAGACTATATCTGCGGCCTTGCCCCTTAAGTTAAGCACGAAATCTGCTATAGGAGAAAGATGGTGGCCTATGAGTTGGCCCCAACTCACTCCTTTGGATGGTCCATAAGTTAGCAAGAACCACATAATTAAACTCATTGCGAATATTACGGTCCCAGCTTTCTTCAAGAAGTGTTTGCTCTGATCCCAAGTGATCCACATCACTATCTTCAGTTTCGGTATATGGTATGGGGGCAGTTCTAATATTAGATCTTCCTTCTCCTTCGTTTTGAATACCAATAATAAAGTTAGTTTTGTCATTACCAGAAATATTATCAAGGAATATATGTAGACAGAGAACACGGCTAGAGCTTGTATGTACCTAGGCAAGATGCTGGCTAGAGCTAGGAATACCACTAGCCTCGCTTGGCAAGGCACGTACATTATATTC
>JALWJF010000095.1 GCA_027081755.1 Desulfurococcales archaeon
TATGGGGCTTAATATAAAAGCGTAGAAATTCAATAAGTATGCCGATACAAAGTAGATAGCTAAAGAGAGTATGGCCAAAACGTATGCCTCCTTTACGCTCACTCTTCCACTAGGTATGGGCCTTTTAGCTGTCCTAGGATTCCTAGCGTCTATGTCTCGGTCCACAACATTATTAATTATTAAAGCAAAAGATCTTATGCCGAACAGCGCAGCGAATATCAGTATTGCTTGCCTTAAGTTTGGAATTTTAACCAGCACCGCTCCGGAATAAGCGAATGGAAGGCTGAAGAGAGTATGTTCAACTCTAATGAGTTCTGCATAATCCTTTAACTTCAAAATTCTTCCCCCAAATGCACCAGAGAGGAAAGGTTAATCGGGATGAGCGGAATTGCACGACCCCGAAAGGTGAAGTGCCTCCACCGGCTGCGACCGCATATATTCCAAGCACTTGATACTCACCTCATTTGTTATAAACGGAGTTCTAACTTCTTCCTATTGGGTTAAGAAAATTGGCAGTTGAGAGTCCGTTAAAACTAGTACTAAATGAAATGATGCGCGTCGAAGGAATGAAAGCCATCCTGGTCGTCTCAAAGGACGGCTTCCTGATAGAGTACGTTAGCCAACTAGGAAAAGAAATCGATCCGGAAAGCATCGCCGCCATGATTGTCACCGTTTACGGTGCAACCAAGAGATTTGGTGAGGAGTTCGACCTAGGTGAGATGGACATGAGCATTATAGAGTATGAAAAGAACACCGTCCTCATGGCAGATCTAGGGGAAGCTATCGTGGTAGTTATAACAGACAAGAGCGCACTGCTCGGAAGGATAAGGTACGAGATAAAGAAGCAGAGGGACAGGCTCAAGGCTGCCCTTGCCGCATAAATTTAAACCCCCGCTAAGCCTACCTTTTGACCATGAGCGAAGAGGATCTCGTCGCGGCAACAGAAGGAGAGACCGAAGAGGAGGAGGCCTCTGCGACCTCTTTTCCGGTAGAGGGATTGGAAGTAACTGTCCAGATGTTAGATCTATGGAACGAAGTCTTAAAAGGTAACATATCCATAGAGGAGTTCAAAGAAACGATGGAAGCTCTCCAAAACCTGGCCTCCAGCGGTACCAAGAGAAGGAAGAGAAGGAGGAGGAGATGACTAGAGGGTGCAAGCGCTGATGAGATGATGAGTTATAGTCCTAGCTCCCTATCAATAGTTTCTTTGAAGATCCTCCACCACTCATGTTCCTTCCCATACCACTTGGGAAGGAGCCTTTTTGCCATAGTAGCGACAATGTCTTTCGTTTTTCTACTTTCCCATGGTACTGGTTCTGCTCTTGCCTCCTTAGAATAGGTAGCTATTTCCTTGTATATCATTTTAGCATATTCTTCATCAACTCTCTCTCCAACAACTCTTTCATACATAGACGATAGCATCTTCTCTGCCCATCTTCGGTGAAACCTACAAATCCCAGCATTATCAACTAAGAGTTCGTTCAAAGCCCTTCTCAATGAACTCTTCGCAAATTTATCTGGTTCATCTATGGTCGGTCTATAGTTTGTCCAATACCTACCTAGCACGTATAGGGGCGCAACCATACCTGGAGCCCAGTACAAGTTAGGCGTCATGTAGCCTTTGTCACCGAAAGCAACGTAAACAGCTAGATCTTCAAACTTGGTATCCTTAGTATTGAATCTTTTGTCGAATTCCTTTGCACTCTGCCTAATTCCCATCTCAGCAATTTCTCCCATAATACCTTTACCGTTCAAATAATCCTCTAGTAACTTCTTGGCTATCTCGTAGTTTCTCTCACTATCATCAATAGGATCGAATGATAAGGGCTCGAAGTTGGGTGTCCTTTCTACCCCCAGCTCCTCCGGTTTGAGCAGTCCGTGTCTTATGGAGTCCATTATCCAAGCTAAAGTATGACCCGTCTCTATAGCATCAGCCCCAAAGCTGTCAACCATCTCTATTAGCCCTGCTGTTAAATCCAACCGGAATATTCCTATGAGGGGCCCCATTGCATCGCTAGGCTCGTAGTCTATCTTAACCCCTCTCCAAACCTTCTTACAAGCTGCTGGGCAAGGATCTCCACATCCCCCGAAGAGTCTTCTCTTTATCGTCTCCTCTTGGAAAGGTTTCCAAAAGTATTTTAGTATCATATTGCTTATCATTACTCGTATTTCATCGCTAAAGTATATACTATTGAAAGCAAAAGTGGGTATGAGATCCTTGTAATAAGGATAGTTTACACCGAAAGTTCCCCCACTCTTGTACTTTGGATCGTATCGGTATTTGGTGGTGGCTTTGAGAACAACATTTACGTAAGGTTCTCCGAAGATCTCTAAGGATAGCTCATCCGGAAGGTTTCTTGGAATTTCTGGCGGTTCATAATTTCCTCTAGCAAATATTCCTAAAAGCCCGTGAACTCTAGCAAGAACGCTTCCTCCACCACCTCTTCCAAAGAGATCTACCGCGAAGGGGGACGGTTGGCCATGGACTATTTCTATAGATACTAAAGAAGCTGTCCGAGATCTTAAAGCGAAGGGGCCAACGGCTATCCCCCTACCAGGTCCAAACTTGTCCCACATGTATTTTGATATCGCGAAAGTACCAAAGAGGTTGGAGTAGGTATAAACATCGTTGTTTACTGGATAGAACTTTACGTCTCTAATTCCACTTTCATCACCTTCTAATATTATTATCTTTTTCTTGTCACTCTTGCCCTTTATTACAATCAAGTTCGTTCCAGATTTAACAAATTCAAAGCCTACTCCTCCACATGCAGATACGTGAAGAGTGTAGGTTATGGGGGACTTGAATAGGACTATCATTCTGTTGGAGCCGTAGAAAGGTGATCTGACGAAGGGGCCGGCGCCTATAACGGTTATGTTGTTTTCCAAGGGCTCCCACGTTTGGGTTCCGGCTTTTTTGTGAAGCTTTATGCCGGCCTCAATAACACCCTTAGCCTTGAGGTTTAGGGGTTTCCAGTTTTCCTCTTCAACGTCTACTTCGATTGGATTGATTAAGGGACTTCTCAAAGCCGTATACCCATAAAAAACTATAGTATAGGGCTTTCAAGTATTAGAGGATAGGATCACTTCTTTAATAGTGCGTATACTAGAAACCACATCGCAAAGACTATTGCGACGCTGCCTAGCAACGGGACTAAGAGTGCTATTACGCCCTTAGCTATGTCGCTTGATAAGAGGACTATGGCATTGTTCAGAATACCTGTTATAGGGCTTAACACGTAATATACTCCGTAGAAGCCCGCTACGAAGAATATTACGTCAACTACTCTGTTCCAGACGTTCCCGCTGACGTTTATGATCGGCTTCTGTTGAGACTGAGTAGTCTGTGCGGCA
>JALWJF010000096.1 GCA_027081755.1 Desulfurococcales archaeon
CATTGTCAGGGATGGGAAGACATAGTGCAGCGCTTTCCACGTTCTACCGAACCTAATCTCGTTTATCAGCCCGATAATGAAACCTATTAGTAAGTGGAAGTAACCTATCGTTATGCTGAGTAATACATACTTTATGACGGTGTCGCCCAAGTGTTCTAGTCCGAAGGTTAGTGGTGGCACCATGCCTAGGGAATGCCATAGCCACATAGCCGGGTCTGCCATACTCTCGCCTACTAATGGACCAAAGAACTCCGCAGAGAGCCATCCAGTAATTATTGAAGCTGTACCAACTAACATCATTACTCTGCCTAGGAAGTCAGTACCTTTGCTGAATCTCTTCACACCGAATGGCTTAAAGACCGATAACGCCCAGTTCTTTCTATTCACTAAACCCCAGCCAAATAACACCAGTACTAGGGCGTGACCCCAGTCAGGGAACATGAACATGTAAATGAAGGGAAGAGTGAGTGCCATTATAGCGGCTGGTACCAGTTCCTTGGGATTTGGAGGACCATAAATATTCTCAACTTCTAGTGCAGTCTTTGCACTTTGACTCTCTATCTTGACATATGTCGGTGGTGTCTCCTCATCTAGGTCAACTAGATGTATGAGCATTAGACCTTCCTTCTCAATTAGCGGGGTCAAAGTCTTGAGGGTCTTCCTATACATACTCTCTGGTACATAGCCTTCTAAGTATACGAAGTACTCCGTTTGGCGACCCTTTGCTAATACCTTTAATGCATTTTCAGCTGTCTTCAATAATCCGTACGTTTTTGCGATTTCGGCCTCGTACTCCATAGCCCATATCCTAGCATTTTCGAATATTAGCTTCTTCTCTTCCTCGAGTAACCTTATTATCTCTAGTGCTAGCTTACGTACGAGTTCCACGCTTAGCTTTAAGGCTTCCTTGGTAGCTAGATCCAGTACGGCTAAATTCTTTTTAACGTCTTCAGGTATCTCGCGCGCTATTACTAGACCTAAAGCATCCTTTAACTTCTCAATTACATCCTTGGGAAGCGTTAGAGGTTTGCTCAACAAGGCACCTACTTCCAGTACCTTCGCTTCTATGGCTCTTATCTGGTTCATGTAGCTTTCAAATGTTTCCTCGATCTTCTTAGCGTTTTCTGAGGCTTTCTCAGCTACTTCATGCCAACTCTCAGCCATTATCACCTCTTCGAAGTCTTCCGGCTCTATACTTAGTTCGAAATATTCAAAGTAGCTCTCTAGCTTCACTAAATGGTCACTAACTACGAGTAAGTCGTGACGCGCCCATTCAATAGGTTCTCCGAACTCGGTCTTTACTTCAGCGGGTTCGTAGCTCTTTAGCTGCGTTATCTTTTCCACCACTTTGTCCGTTACGTTCTTTGGGATCAGTAGCCTTACTTTGTACATTCTGTCTGGAAACAGCGATGCCTTGATGCACACGTCACTCTCCCCTCTCTCCCATGAGGAAGCGTCTTATAAGGCGTTCCTTCAGCTCATTATCTTATGAGGCCCTTTACTACTACCAGAAATGGGAAAAGGGAGTTGAGAATAGTATATTCGGAGGCCAAAGTTTTCCAGAGCCTCATTGAAGCTATGGGCAAAATAGTAGATGAAGTCGCATTGGTAGCTGATGAAGATAAGGTTACGATGAAGGCTATAGACCCTGCCCAAGTAGTGCTCATGCAGATAACCATACCTAAGACTTCGTTCTTAGACTATGAAGTTGAAGGAGAAGAGAAACTGGGTTTCGAGATAGCAAATTTAGTAAAGTTCTTGAAGAGAGCTAAAAAAGGTTATCAGCTAGAACTTGGAGATGAAGAAGAAGGGGCAAAACTCAGAATAGTACTAAAGGGTAATTTAATCAAAAAATATGTAATTCCTAACTTAGAAGTAGCTGAAGTTGAGCTACCCGACATATCGCAACTCGAGTATAGTGTAGAAGCATTGCTCTTGGCTAGTGTAATAAAGGAAGCCATAAGAGATATTGAAGCTGTTTCTGATGCGGTAGTAATTGAAGCACCCGATGAAAATACATTACTCCTCAAAGGTGTAGGACCAACAGAAACTGTAACTAGGGTTACGGCGGCGTCCTCGGCTGTCATGAGCTTAACAGTAAAGGAACCGGCCAAAGCTGCCTACGACTTAACATATTTGAAACACATAGTCAGCTTGACCAAGGTCTCCGATAATGTGACGTTAAGATTTGCCAATGATGCCCCTCTCTACATGCGGTTTGATATACTAGCTGGAGGGTATGCGGAGTACGTACTTGCACCACAAGCATTGTAAGGATTAAAAATATGTTTAAGTTCGAAACCTATACGTTGTCATACATAGAGCGGTCGGCATGGCCCATAACAACCTTTTTGGCTTCCAATTGTTCCACTATGAAATCAAATGATTTCTTGGGATCTGTGTGTTTGCCGCACGAATAGACATCAACTGTTGCAAAGGAGAATTCTGGCCATGTATGAATTGTTATATGACTTTCTAACACTATACCTACTACGCTAGCCCCTAATCCCATCTTCCACGCTTTGATGTCGAGCAACGTCATATTACCTATTTTGGCAGCCTCTCTAACAAGCCATACTAGGAAGTCTACGTCCTCTAGTTTCCTTGGATTGCATTCGTAGAGGTTTCCGTAATAGTGCTTACCATACACTTTGGTCTTCTCTCCGTCACTCATTTGGCTGATATACTTGTTAGCCACAGTCATCCCCCTGCACCTTCAATGGAGGCAAATGACAGATTTCTTAAAAATTCATTGTAGCACGAAATGCTGACAAATGAGGGTAATACAATGGAAGAAACAGTAATTGAATGCGAAGAATGTTCCAGCGCAAAATATTCGATTATCATTATTGATCCACTAATCGAAAAAGCACTAAGGAAAGCAATGAAGGAAAAATCAATAGAAAGATTGAGAGCTGAGGAATTATCAGAAACCGATATATTTTATGGAAAAGTTATGAAAGCACCCGACTCACAAGCCTTGATAGCGATACCATACTTACCGTACGTCGGAGAACTTGTATATACGGTTAAGTCCTTCGGTGTGAAGGACTTCATATTTTTAGGTACGGCTATCTCACTCAGGCCTCTACTAAAAGTTGGTAACTATGGTTTGGTATATGCCGCGCAACCTAGTTCATCTCCTACAAGATATCCGTTAGTTGGAGATCTACATCTTCTGGTTCAGGTAATGGAAATAATGGGGATTCCAGGCCTTATCGCCTATACCACGTCATTACCACGCCAAGAGTTGCCAAGTATTCTAGACAGTCTTAAGAGAGGTGAATTTGATGTTGTAGACAAACACTCCGCC
>JALWJF010000097.1 GCA_027081755.1 Desulfurococcales archaeon
ACTCGACATCGAAGATTGCATTAAAGTTTATGGATATCATAAGTATGACACAGTAGTCTTAGTTACGTGCGACTCCAAGATGTATTCATGCACAGAAAAAGTGAAGAAGACCATCCTAAGCATAGACGAATTCGTTGAAAGGCTAGGTGTAAGCTTGCAAGCGGATGATGACCTAATTTCGCATAGGTCATCTCAGAAGCGGGATACGAGGTCTTGAAGGTGATCTGCGCGGGCATAGATTTGGCCGTCAGGAGACCCTCGGCCTTATGCATTACAAGATTCCCAATAGTTACTTACTTAGGCTTTGTTGCGGATGATGAACTAATGAATATGATTAGGTTCTTGGAGGTCCAGGTAGTAGCGATAGATGCTCCCCTAAGCATGCCGAGAGGACCTTGGAGGAAGGTCGACGTGGAGGCAAGGAGAATGGGCTTGAAAGTGCTTCCTCCGGGCTGGAAAGGAATGAGGAAGCTCACGGAGAAGGGCATTAGGATTAAGGAATCTCTCGAGAGGTATGGAATAGAGGTGATTGAGACCTTTCCTTCTGCAGTGAAGGTTCCTTTGGTTCATGCCTTCCCAGAGCAGAAGGACTTGCTCGATTCGGCCAAGGCTTGTTCAGTCGCTTGTGCCTATGCAAAAGGTCTGGCTAGGAGCGTTAAGGCAGAGGACGGAGAGATATATTATATTTAGTCTTTAGGACACAACCCATTAAGCTATGTCCCTTGGAGAATCTTAGATTTCGAACCATACTATTTATGGTATTTTACAGAAACCGGATCAACATATTTTCATTTCTGTTAGGTTCGCAACATAATATTTAGAAACCTAATGTTACAGTATGGAACTTGAGGAAGCGAAATACTCCCTCCCAAACCTATCGAATACATTATGCTTTATGAGGAGCTGAAGGCTATACTAGCTATGCATATGGAGCCATGTCCGTGCTATAAGAACGGTAGATGTATGATAGGCCTCAAGCCGAGCAGGGGCTGTAAGAGAACCGTTCCAAAGAATATTGTGATAGCTCATATGGTTGAAGACCCTTCTGACCCCAAGCAGAGACAAAAAGCGGAGAAAATCCTCAATAGGTTGCGCGAAATGGGATACATAGAGATATGTCCCGGTAGACGTCATAGGGGTACCTACGTCGCTGAAGGCGTCGTCGCTGGCGCGTTGCTCAGCATGAGCAATCCTTTGATGGCTATGCTTTCTATTATAACCGTTCCGTTGGCTGCACTCGGCGGTGCAATGATAGACAAGGGCTACGAAGTGTGTGGTAGGAACGGATACCTTGAGACTAAGGACCCCAACGAGGTCGTCGAGAGAGTGCTCTTCTTGAAGTAATTTTTGAACTTGAGGGAGCTCGGCCGGTCGATCCTTCTTCATCTCTCAGCGACCTAAAGCGCAACCTCATCGCCGAACGAAAAGGGTTAGGAACACTAAAAAGTACCTTGAAAGTCCACGGACACTTTCGGTGGTGGTGGCCTTATAATTTCTCAGTATTTCCTACTATTAGTACAGGGTGAACGATGCTGACCGCCAGCCCTGACGACATCCTTGAGGACGTCTTCGAAAGAGTGACAAAGTCTAGGATATTCAAGAACAGAGATGTCCTACTGCCGGACTACATACCGGAGCGCTTACCCCATAGAGAACAACAAATAAAGAAAGTCGCAAGCGTCTTAGCGCAAGCCCTAAAGGGCTACAAACCCAACAATTTATTCATTTATGGAATAACGGGCACTGGTAAGACAGCAGTAGTAAAACTGGTTACGAGCAAGCTCCAACAAAAGGCCAGACAGCTGGGAGTGAGACTAAGGATCTCATTTATAAACACCAAGAGGGATGACACAGCCTATAGAATTTTAGCCAAGCTCATAGAGAGCTTGGGCTTCAAGGTTCCCCCTACCGGAATTCCCACGTCCGAAGTTTATAGCAGATTTAAGAGGTTATTGGACAAGAGAGAATTGCTCATGATAATTGTGTTGGATGAAATAGATTACCACGTAAAGAAACATAGCGATGACTTGCTCTACAAGTTAACCAGAATAAATGAGGAGCTCAGTAGAAGCAAAGTATCCCTAGTCGGTATAACGAACGACGTAAACTTCACCAGCTGGCTGGATCCGAGGGTTAAAAGCTCCTTAGGCGAAGAAGAGTTAGTATTCCCCCCTTACACAGCTCCCCAGCTCAGAGATATCCTAGCTGAGAGGGCCAAGCTAGCCTTTTATGAAGGAGTACTGGAAGATGGCGTAATAGAGCTCTGTGCAGCTTTAGCCGCCAGGGAGAAAGGCGATGCGAGGAAGGCCTTGGACCTCTTGAGGATTTCCGGAGAGCTCGCAGAAAGGGAGGGCTCCCCTAAGGTAACGGTAGATCACGTAAAGATGGCTTGGGAACAAATCGAAAAGGATAAAGTTGTTGAAGTAGTCAAAAGCTTACCTCTCCACAGTAAGCTCATCTTGCTGGCAATTTTGAAGCTGACGAAGAACAAAGACAGTACTTACACGGGTGAAGTATATAGAACGTACAAAGAATTGACGAAGGAACTCGGAATAGAAACGTTGACCTTAAGAAGAATAGGCGACTTAATATCGGAGCTCGATATGCTGGGTCTGATCTCGGCCGAGGTTGAGAGTAGAGGTAGGAGAGGGTTGACGAGGATAATAACGGTCGAGAGCGACCCAAAGGCGATAATGAAAGGCCTAATAGCAGACCCCAGAGTGGGAGAACTTGTTCGCTAGCTTCGATGACGGAAAGTTTAGAAGGGATTTCTGTCCCATCTTAGGAATAATTACCGTCTTGTGGCCTCCAGAAATAGTTAGAGCTACCCTTCAAATCGTCAAAAAAGATCCCGGAAACGTGACCGAGCTGTTGTTGCCACTGGGCAAAGAAGCAGATATAGTGTTACTTGATAGCATAACAATATGTGGGTTGGGTTACATAGATCCTTCTAAATTCGAAAAAGCAATAGTTGTGAGCAAGTACATACCCAACATAAGGAAGGCCTATTTGGCAGCTCAAAGGATTTATGGCAATAGTGAGTTTGAAGAAATTGCAGAGGATTACCTGAGGAGAGTTAAGTGTATTGCTAGAAAAGATGGAGGAAAGTTGTGTGTGGCTCCTTACGGACTAAATGAAAAAGATGCATGGGAAATTGTGGAGGAGAGGATCTCGGTAGGTCCCTTGCCAGAGGACTTAAGGCTAGTCCATCATTTAGCTTCAGCACTGGGGAGATACTTTATGCGATTTCCCTCTCCTTCATAAAGTTAGCAATATACTTACTTACGTCTATTACCTTTACTATATTAGG
>JALWJF010000098.1 GCA_027081755.1 Desulfurococcales archaeon
GCCTTAAAGCTGAAGACACTAGACTTGTTGCGCGTTACAATAGCTTCAATAATAGATGACTCGACAGCGACTTTCGATAATGACATTATTAAGAGGGATAAGGAATTGATGAAGCTCCTAGGCTTAAGGGTCGTTAAGGTTCCTTAGTTCTAGGTCTTGAGAGCGCTATCAGAGCAAGAAAGGCCTTGAACGTACCAAAAGGTTCAATGAAAGCATACAATGTTAGGTAAACCAAGCGGATAAGGTCGGAGAGTGTTGGAAACAATAAGCCTCGATCTCGACGAGCACAGCCAGAGCGGGCATATTGTTGCCCTTTGAAGACCGGAACCTCTTGAAGTTTGTAGCTGTAGTATTATTAAGGAACTAAGGACGGAAACTTTTGCTAAGGTCAACGTATTTGAGTCAGCCACTGACCTCAAGGAGAACTTCAGGATAAGGGACCTTCGGACTTTAAACGAACCTTGGACGTTTCCTTATTTTTGGGTTCTCCTTGCCATTGCACGGTCTCAAGCAATGAAACTGAGGAGGGACACAGTTTTAGCCTTTATAATTGCTTCTTCGTTGTTCACGACTGTCAGCGTATTAGAGCTAATAACATTGAACTATAGGAGTGACATCTGTACTTTGATAACTAGTGTGAGGAGCTTAGGGGAAAAAGGTCTACTAACGCTTCACTTTTCCCCATTAACAATAGTCTTCTATCCTCTATGCTACCTATGTCCCTATACTGCATTTGCCCTTTCTATTCTTCAAGGCATTTCCCTTGGTCTAGCTGCAACTATAGTTTATGAAATTGCTAAGAGGATCATAGGCGATTGGGCAAAGCTGGTATTCGTAATATTCTTACTCGCTCCACCAATATATGGGCCGGCTACTTTCGGCGTTCACGTAGAATCCTTCATGTTGCCGTTTCTAGCATTGATGTACTACTATGGCATAGTTAAGGATGATCCCATAAAGACATATATCTTTGCCTTGTTGGCTTTAGGCTTCAAAGAGACTGCCTTCTTCCCGATTCTAGGTCTCTTCTTATGGAGGATAGCTAAGGGTTATGCTCGTAAAGCCGAAGTCCTTTCAATAATAGCTGCGGTACTAATACTTTCAACGTACTTCTACTTAACGGAGAAATTCTATCATAAGTTAGGTTTGCTTCACCAAAGGTATTTCTTCTTAAGGAAATATGTAACACCCAACGACGTATTGTCATTAAGGAAGATAGTATACTTGGCATTCCTGTCGTTCGTTTACCCATTACTAGCCCTTTCCATATGGAGCAGCGAGTTCTTAATCGCTTTACCCAAAATATTGAACGATATGTTAATAATAAGCTCAGTTTATGTCAGGTTCGACTTCGGCTACCAATACGGAGCTATTGTAGCCATAGTTGGAATAATAGTGACTATACTAATGGCCAAGAGAGTTGGGCCTTCGTGGCTCAAATCTAACCTAATTTTGGCCATAATTGCGTTCTTGCTGTTGTCGCCAATAACCCCAATAGCGAATTGGGTGATATACAGTAACTTGTGGGGAGAGCACACTCTATTACCTCCTTATCCCGCTTATCCGATGGTGACCTATAGACCCATATTGTTCATTCAGACTCAGTGCTTCTGGAAGGCTTTCAAGCTTTATCACGAAGCGTTAAAGGTAGTCAATCCTAAGTGGCTTACCGCAGTAAACGACCCTATAGATTCTATCTTTTGTTGTAAGTTCAATGTAATTCATAATGGAGAACCAATCTATCTATCTTGGGACAGGTTCAGCAAGAGGGACTTGAAGGGAGCTTGGAGGTTTACCAGCTTCTGGGTACTAAATGACGGAAAAACTAGGACCGTGATAAACGAGTACGGCTTAGAGGACTCACTGGACCTACCAATTTTCATCTGGAAAATGCTCGGAGCTAAGGTTTATCCCGTAAAGGGCATAGGAGTAATTTACGTCTTGCCTAAGGGCTACTACAAGCACTTGAAAAACGTTACCGAGTACGTTAAGGAACACACATACTACGCTATAATGAAATACAAGGGAGGTATTAGGAGGCTGACCTCATTCTACTTACCTTTAAACTTTCCTGGAACAGCCGTTGCCAAAGCGAAAGTATATTTTGACTTCAACGGTAATTACACATTCTACGTCTCCCCCAACGTTATAAGCTTGAAGATAGACGGGAAAGAGTACAAGCCGGACTTCAGTAAGAGAGAGCTAATGAGAGATAGGATGTGGGGAGCGTTGACTGCTAAGCTTTACCTAACCAAGGGCTGGCATACGTTAGAAGTGAAGTTTAGGAGAGGCTTCTTGGCGATATACTGGAAAGGACCTTACAGCTGTGCCCCGCAACCCCTCTTCGGTACGAGGTTTGGACCACTCAAGTGACTTATTTAGCTTGGTTTCCTAAGGTTGCAAAGGGGAACATGCCCAAGCCCATACCTTGGGAAAAGCTGACTAAGGAAGAGAAGATAGTAGTTCAGTACTTCGTATCGTTCAAGTCGGTAGGAGAGCTGATAACCCTAAGGGACTTGAACCTCAAAGGAATAAAGAGGCCAACGTTGGTCTTAGACAGTTTAGTCAAGAAAGGAATAATAAGGAAGGGTGAGGGTTGCTACTCCCTAGCAAAAGAGTATAGGATCTGATACTCCTTCTGTTTTGGGTAAGGAAGCTTTGGATTGGTCCCTTGAAACTTGGGTTAGGTGGTTCACCTACTCCTCACTATTAGCGGAACCCCCTTACGTGTGGTCTTCCACATCTCAGCAAGTCATGTTGATAGTTAAGTTGTTGAAGAAATATGGTGTAAGGAAAGGACTGATACTAGATGCTGGTTGCGGAATAGGCAGGATAACGGTAGCTCTGGCGGAATACGGCTATGACGTCTTGGGCGTTGATATATCTCCGAAGTTCGTCGAAATGGCGAATGAAAGGATTGCAAGGGCCGGCGTTGAGGAAAAGGCCAAATGTGTTATGGGAGATCTCAGAAGGATACAAGAGGTCGTAAGGGAGAAGAGGTTTGATGCCATAATATCGTGGTTTTCCTCCTTTGGCTTTTATGGGGATGAAGTGGACAAGAGCATTCTGAGAGGCTTCGCTTGGGTCGCTAAGGAGGGGGCACCCCTCCTAATAGATATAGAGAACAGAGACTCTGTTCTAAAAGCGAGAAACTACTCGTTGGATTACAAGTGGACCTTGGAGCACGACAACTATGTCCTATTGGTTGAATCCCATTACGACCCTTGGACG
>JALWJF010000099.1:0-9115 GCA_027081755.1 Desulfurococcales archaeon
CAAGTACAAACCCCAAGCTCGACCCCTGAGAACGAGGTCGAGTTCTACCTAGCAGAGGCGGCCCTTTGTGGCCGCTAAAACCCGTCTTTTTCCATAGCTTGTACTTACCTTAATAAAGTGGAAGACTCTACAAAACCTTTCCTCGCCCTTCCAGACCGGGAAGGGGAACTTGCCGAGCCATGAAGATCCTAGATACTTACTCGCATGGTGGGGATTAGAGAAGGCTGAAAGGGTCGTTAGAAACCCGGGCATGCCAATAGACAAGGGCAAGGCTCAAAAACTCATACAAGAGCTGTGGAGCGAACTGAAGAAACTTCGATGGTCCGGCTTGCCCTCTGACATGGCTTCCGAAATGGCGCAACCCTTAGCTGAGAAGGCAAAAGAGTTGAAGGAGGTCTTGAAGCTTAAGGGTGTGGAGGAAAGGGACTTAGTAAGAGCGCAAGCTTCATGGGGCCTCTCCTATATCCAATCCTTACCGAGTTTACTGAAGCTCAAAGAAGAAGCTGATCCCGGAGAGGCAGTTTACGTGTTCTCTGGAAAGATAACCAAGGTTGAAAAGCATCCCGACGCAGACAAGCTAAAGCTCACTAGGGTCAGTCTGAGGATAGCGGCAATACCAGTAGTCACTAATATTCAAGAGATAAAGGAAGGTGAAGTTAGAGCGGTCGCTTTGCTTCCTCCAGCAGACTTGAGAGGGGTGATAAGCTGGGGTATGTTCTGTTCAGAACCGTTAGAGTTAGAGGAGGGTAAACCGTTTCCGCCTTATGATAAGGGATCTGTCGGAGCTCAAGTAGAACAACTAATGAGAGAAGCCCTTAGGATAAGGAGGTAGGCAGATATTCCCCATAGAGCCTCCACGTTCTTTCACAAGACTCATTCCATTCTATTCTAACTGGATTGAGTAAGCCTGCTCTTAATGCATGATCGACCAGCGTTACCGCGGTCATCGCTTCAGCCACGCTGACCGCTCTAAGTACGATTGCCGGGTCGTGTCTTCCTGGAATCTTTACGTCAGCTTCCTCTAACGTCTTAATATTGACGGTCTTTTCCGGTATCATTATAGAACTAGTCGGTTTGAAGGCGACCCTAACGCTTATCTTCCCACCTATGCTTATTCCTCCCAGCATCCCTCCTGCTCTCTCCCCTTCTAGAACGGCCTCCCCTACTTCGCTTACTATCCTATCTCTGGCTTCACTACCCCTCATTGAGGCTAACTTAAAACCATAACCTACTTCAAAGCCTACCGCGGCTGGGATACTCATCAAAGCCTTTGCTAGGTCTGCCTTGAGCTTATCAAAGACGGGTTCCCCCAAACCGGGAGGTACGTTCCAAGCGTTTACTTCGACAATCCCTCCCACGCTATCCTTGTTCTCTAAGACATCTTTTAATATTTCTTCGGCTTTCTCATCACCTCTAATTACCCTGAATGGAGAAAGTCTGGCTCTCAAGCCTTCTTGGGGGTCTCTGGCAAAAGGAAACTCTTCGCCTCCCAAACTCACTACATTGCCCGTCACTAATACTCCTAGACAAGAGAGGAGTTTCTTGGCTATAGCCCCGGCTATTACCCTAGATACGGTTTCCCTTCCGGACGCTCTCCCTCCCCCTCTATAGTCCCAATGCTCGTATCCGTACTTCTTAATGTAGGCCAAATCAGCGTGTCCAGGTCTGGGAGTTTCTTTTATTGATTCGTAGTAATCAGATACTACGTCCTTGTTCCAAACTATCACAGATATTGGCATACCGGTGGTCTTTCCTTTAAAGGTGCCGCTCAGTATTTCTGGTTCATCCTTTTCTTTTCTAGGAGTTGTATACCTCCTACCGGGCCTCCTTAATACCAGTTCAACTTTCAAGTCATCTTCGTTTAACGGAAGGCCGGCGGGGCACCCGTCTATTACTACTCCAAGAGCTTTTCCGTGGCTCTCCCCCCACGTGGTCACTCGAAACATTTTTCCGAAGCTGTTGCCACCCACCCTCGACCCTCTAAGCGGGGGCTAGGCTGGCACTTAAGAAGTGGACGGAATCTTTAATAAATAAAAAGTCGTGAGGGGACTTCGGGGACTTGAATGATGAAAAGTGTACTACTAGCGACCCTAATCTTAGCTACTATAGCTCTAGCATATACGCCAGCCTATCCTTGTACCTACTGTCACACACCCTTCCTTAAGTTGAATGGTAATGTTAGAAAAGCTCCCATACACAAAATAGATCTAACCGTCGGCGCACACGCTGGCCTTTACTGTTCGAATTGTCACGACCCTAAGAATCCCATGAAGCTCATTACCGGCGACATTGTGATACCTCCAAACTTAGCTTCCGAGAAGGATCTCATGAAATACAATAAACTCTGTGCTAAGTGCCACCCAGAGGTTTACGCAGACTACTTAGTTGGCGCTCACGGAAACAGCACCTATGTCTGCAATGGAGGCACCGCTTACTTTGTGATAGGTTATAAGCACTCTCCATGGTGGTACCACGTGTGTCCAGAGTACAAGAACATGCACACCGTTCCCGGAAAGCCATGTGTGTTCTGCCACAACCCCCACGACCCCATCAAACCCCCCGCGAGCATAATGCCTCTTCCATCCGATAGACCTGCTCCTCCCAAACAAAGCGCCATTGAATACACAACTACTTTCTTGTTAATCCTGGCAGCTGCCCTTTCCATATTTGCTTATGTTAAGAAGTGAGGAGGTGGTAGACAATGGTGGAGAAGGGAGGAAAGATTAGGAGGAACCTCCTCAAGGGAATTGCAGTCACCGGCATTGCTGGTATGATGGTGCTAGACAGAAACAAAGTTAAGGATATGCTAAAACCAATTACAAAAGAGGACCTAGAAGATGGATATATCTACACTATAAATGGAGTGGAGTACGTCATAAGCGCTGAGAGCCCATACAAGACCCCAGAGGAGCTTCAAAGATTGGCCAAAGAGAAGGAAGCGGATGCTAAGAGGAGATGCATGGAGAGCGCAAAGGAGATCTGTAAGAGATTAGGAGAGAACTCGCCAGAGTGTAAGTTAGCAAAGAAGCATTGTCAAGAGATCAAGGTGAAGTGGACCTTAGCGAGGAAAGGCGTAAGGTGGGCTATGGCCCTAGATCTAAACCGCTGTATAGGATGTAGAAGATGCGCTTACGCTTGTGTACAAGAGAACAACATTGACCGCACTCAAGGGATAGAATGGATCAAAGTACTTAACATAAGCAGAGAAGAACTAGAGCTTATAGCAACTGACCTAAAGTATACCGATGCTCCATACAAAGAGAGAGTATATATACCTCTAGCATGTAACCAATGTGAGTACCCGCCATGTACCATGGTCTGTCCAGTAAGGGCCACATGGAAAGAAGCTGACGGAATCATCGTTATCGACAGCTATCGTTGTATAGGCTGTAGGTACTGTATAACGGCTTGTCCATACGGAGCGAGGCACTTGAACTGGAAGCCAGTCATAGTGGACGCTCTAACCCTCAACCCGAACATGCACGTCCTAGGAAACGTACCGAGAGAAGTACATACTGTTGAGAAGTGTATCTTCTGTATTCAGAGAACTAGAGATGGAGGGACCACTGCTTGTGTAGAGATATGTCCAGTAGGAGCGAGGGCCTTCGGAAACCTGCACGACCCAGAGGGACCCATAATGAGGATCATAGAAGAGTACGGAGCATTCGTACTAAAGCCCAACGCCGGAACCAAACCAAGGTTCTTCTACTACTTCGGTCCAGCGAGGACACCGCCAAAGGACGCTGTAAACCCCAAGTCTAGCAACTGGATAGGTAACCCACCAAGACCAGAGGAAGGGGCCCCAGGTCCAAACGTCTTACCTGGAGGAGAAGAGTCTTTTAATGAGGAGAAAAAGTCTGACAAGGGTATGTAAGGGGGTGGGCAAGGATGAGTGAAATTATAGAGATTTTCAAGACAATTTGGCACTTCATTAAATACGCCTTCAACGGAGGCTGGAGGCACTGGGTATTTATCTTTGCTATGGCCGGACTAGGAGCTTTCACACTAGGACTTTGGGCCGGTATAGAAGCTGCTCCAGCTATATACGTACAGTGGGTCAACCACCTCCACTTCAGCGCATCGTGGCTCAAGATGTTAGGCATAAGACCGGATCAAGGAGGTATGATATACACTGACATGAGCGACTCAGTGCCATGGGGTATGTACATATCGTTCTTCGTGTTCTGGGTCGGAATAGCAGCCGCGGGAGTGCTCTTCGGTATGGCTGCCTACGTCTTCAGAGACAAGGGCTTCATGAGGGTAGCTCCAGTAGCAGAAGCACAAGCGATAGCTGCGATAACTGTAGCAATGTTACTGGTGTTCCTTGACGTAGGAAGACCAATAAGGACAATAGAGTTACTAGCTCTACCAATATTGCTGAACTTCCACTTACCCAACTGGCACTCAATGTTCGACTACGACTTCATAGTGCTGACCAGCTATCTCATAATAAACATTATAGGAGTATTCCTAGCAGTACACTGGTACAGAAGGGGTCCCAAGTATGCTCCACCTAAGTGGCTCATGTACGCATTCATGGTAATAGCTGGGCCATTAGCGATAGGTATCCACACCGTAACGGCGTTCATCAGCCAAGCACTGACTGCAAGACCCTACTGGAACAGCCCACTACTGGCTCCGGCATACGTTGCTACCGCGTTGGCTGCCGGTCCAGCACTATTAGTACTAGTGCTAATGATAGCTGAGAAGCACTACAAAGGCTACAAGGTACCCAAATACGTGTACGAGAAGACTATAATAGCAGCTACTGTAGCTCTCGTAGTAGGACTATACTTCACGCTGAGCGAAGCTCAAGAGACCTTCTGGTATACAACTGAACCTCTAAAGAGAGTCCAAGCGATAGGAGTGTTCCTATCGCCGTTCGTCTGCAACATAATGAAGCCGATGCTAAAAGACTATGCATTCTACTTCGCCGGCCACAGCTTCTGTCGCTGGGGTCTACCGGGAACTGAATACTTAGCTATGCTAAACTGGGTATGGATCATACTAGGAAGCCTAGCAGTACTACTGGTAGTGTTCGTACCGCCACTAAGAAAGAGGTACAAGGGAGTAGCCCTACTAGCTACAATGATACTGCTAGCGGTAGTATGTGAAAAGACGTTCAGAGTTGTGGAGCCAGCATATATACCGGACGTGATGGGAGTACTACACCCATACTTCCCAACGCCTATTGAGGTAGCCGTAACCATAGCAGCTCACGCATTAGGACTGCTAGTATACATACTGGTAGCCAGGCCAGTATTGGTAGCTCTGATACGCCACTACGGGGCTCACGGGGAAGAACACTAAATTTTTTTGAGTATACCGCCCTTGTTTCTCAAATAGCCTTCTACTACCAGAGTAACTCTCCCTACACAGAAACCTTCATTGCCTTCTTCAACCTCCAACAAGCAATTCTTCTTCATAACCTTCTTACACGAACACAACCTCCTCCCAATAATTATCGTATTTATATACGCAGATACCTTACCTTCAAGTACTCTAACAAGTTCTCGTGGCTCTAAAGATGAGGTAGCTACAACTAACCCCTTCTTTATCGGAAGGGCCCAAACGCTTTCATCATAAGGCATAACTAAGTCCATGAACTCTTCCGATGCTCTGTACTCCTTGCCCGGCCTACAGCCTATAGCTATTAGTGATCTTAACAACCTCTCCTCAGACATACCTTAACTGCCTCCTCCACAGCCCTAGAAGGGTCTATTTCCAGCCACGCCTTGACGTTCTCATCATCAAATTTTCCTCGCAATACATTTTTCTCTATTTCGTCAAGTCTTTCCATGATCTCTTTAGCCTTCTTTAATAGTTCTGGTTTTATGTATCTAGAAGCATCGTCCAGCCTATTCAATATTATTAGTTTTGCTATCCCTTCGACACCCATCTTTAATGTCTCTATTATATCTTGATAACTAGGGGACTTTACTTTAATCATTAAAGGTCTTTGTTTTCCTTCCTCAAACCAGACCACGAAGCCTTCCGAATACTTATTTAACATTTCCTCGACCTCGTCTAAGCTCGCTACGTAGTATTCCTTGGGACCCATGACTGGATACAAGTTTAAGGTTCTCATGTCTCTGAAAGCCAGAGGTACCAATGACCACTTTTCATCTCTAAAGACATTTTCAACAAGATCGACCCACTTGCTACCGGAGCCCGGACCAAGGAGCTCAAAGATGTGCGTTCCTCTGGGTTCGAAGTCTTCCACCAGCTCCAAAGCCTTTTTGGCAAATAGGGAATCTACATCTAACCTCTTCCTGGTAGCTGCCCTCACTTTACCTTCATATTCGAAGATAGAGATCATTGTTCCATCTAACTTCTCAAACACTCTCTTCGGTTTTGGCAAATTTTCTTTCTTCAACCATTCATGTTCACCCAAGTTGAAGAACTTGTGGAAAGGATAGGCTACGAGTTCTGGTCCGTCCCTAGTCCAAGCTATGACAGTTCCTCGAGCGTCCAACAACAGTGGCACAGGCTCCTTGGGTGGTCTCTTATAGGAGTAAATACAGAGCCTGGAGTTTCCTTGGGGGTAGCACTTGACCCACAGCCTTGATATTAACTCTCTTACTTCTTTTTCATCTCCTTCCCTTCCTAAGACCTCTTCATAAGGTATTTCATCGCCTTCCCAAAGCTTTAGTAAGGCTAGGTAAAGCGCATTCATAACCTTTGTTCCTTTATATAACTACAAGCGAGTTAAAATAAGTTGAAGACGCCTTCAACCTTCAAAGGTCACGAAACGTAATGAACGCGACCCAACATTAAAAGTAGTCAAGCCATGAAAGATGGTTGGGAACGGCAATCTTGAATGATAAAGGCAAGAGAGGACTAGCGGCGTTGTGGACGCTAACGAAGCTAGCGTCTGGACCGATACAAAGATACCTAGAGAAGAGACTAGAGAAAGAAGTGCTGAAAGGCCGTGTACCAGTACACGTAGGCATCATACCGGACGGCAACCGAAGGTGGGCCAGGATGAGGGGTTTACAAGAGTGGCTAGGGCACAGAGAAGGTTACAGGAGGATGAGAGAAGTACTCATCTGGCTCTTGGACCTAAACATAAAGGTAGTTACAGTATTCGCCATGTCTACAGAGAACTGTACTAGGAGGAGTGAAGAGGAAAGGGAAAAGTTGTTTGAACTCATAACGAAGGGACTCTACGAATTAGCGGAAGAGGAACTCGTGCACGAAAGAAAGGTCAAGGTAAACGTTTTTGGCGAAGAAGACATGTGGCCGCCCAAGCTTAAAGAAGCGGCCGAGTACGTAATGCGTATTACCAAGGACTACAAAGATAGGGTGTTCAATATAGCAATATGCTATGGGGGGAGACAAGAGATCGTGAGAGCAGTTAGGCAAATAGCTAAAAAGGTAAAAGAGGGAAAAATAGAACCCGAAGAAATTGACGAAGATACAATAAGTTCTCATTTGTTCACGGCAGGTCTTCCAGATCCGGACCTAATCATTAGAACCAGCGGTGAAGAGAGGCTCAGCAACTTTCTGCTCTGGCAATCCGCCTACAGTGAACTTTACTTTGTCAACAGCTACTGGCCAGAGATAAGGAGATTGGACGTCCTCAAAGCCATTAGGGACTATCAGAAAAGGCAGAGGAGATTCGGTCGGTAGAGCCGAAGCCTCCACTCCTTGTATCACCTCTAGGAAGCTCTTGAACCTCGTAAGGGTCCAAGTAAGCGACGGGGAGTATTAAGAGCTGAGCAAAACGCTCACCTTCCTTTATGGTTATCTCCTCATTGCTCAAGTTTATAATAACTACTTTTAGCTCGTCTCTGTAGCCGGGGTCTATTACTCCAGCCAAGACATGAAGGCCTTTGAGGGCCCTAGAAGACCTGTCCTTTATCAGTCCCACAAAGCCTCTAGGTATGGCTATCGCTATGCCGGTCCTCACGGCCCTTATCTCTCCGGGTTTTATGACCACTTCCTCTATTGAATAGAGATCTAAACCGGCGTCCCAAGGATTTGCCCTTCTCGGAAGAACTGCCTTTGGAGAGAGTTTCTTTATGGGAAGCAAGCCTGTGAGCCCGCCATGCTGGTAGTGTGAGAAGCAATGATAAAGGGGGAGGGATCTTGTGTTCCTCTGATGGGACCCTACTTATTACTATCGGTATCTCTTGGAAAGATGGTTCATATAAGCCATAGCCCGACATGATGGATTCAACGAGTGCCAAGATATGGGGGGACTTGTAGAGGGGTTCCTCCTTAAGTTCTAGGGGAGGGTAAAGGCCTTGGGTGACGTGCCAAGAAAGCAGACCGAGATGCGAACACTTAACCGCTATCATTATCCCATTACGGAATACGTAATGGTTTCCTTCCTTTTCGGCTTCGCTGACTACGACTAAACTTCCTATCCCCTTTACCGCGTTCCTTAACGCATTGAAGGGCTTTAGTACTGTCTTCGGAATCAATATCTTTACATAAGCGATCCCTCCCTTGATCTCATAGCCAAGGGGAAAGTACGTCTGTGCCAAACCTCTAGAAGTTGGGCTGACCTCTAGGTATGTTATTAATCCCTTTTCTACGACGACGTCTAGCTCTGGGGGACCGACAACGCCGGCGACCAGCGGTCTCTTCATCGTAAGGAACTTAGTAGTGACGCCCGAGAGTCCCACTTCCTTCTCCCTACTAGGGAGAGAATTCATGGAGGGAAAATAACCTTGAGGGTGGCCGTGATAGGCGCTGGCTTTTCTGGCTTAATATCTGCAATCGAGTTAAGCGAAGTATCTAAAGTGATCATTTTCGAGGAACACAAGGAAGTAGGCATACCAGAACACTGCACCGGAATAGTATCAAAAAGGGTATACGAAGGTCTGAAGTTCGCTAAAGAAGCTGTAGAAGGGAAGCTGGAAGAGTACTTCATAGGGACTAGAAATGGAAAAGGAATAAGGATTAAGGGACCTAAGGGCTTTACAGTAAAGTTCCAAAGGAAGAGGCTAGAAGAAATAATGTTGGAAGTTGCCATTAGTAAGGGAGTTAAGTTAATAAACGAGTTTGTAAGGGAGGTAAGTCCAAAGGGAATTGTGGAGGGAGAGAGGTTCGACAAGGTGGTGGTAGCTGAAGGCTGGGGGGCAGAAATCACAAAGTCCTTACACGT
>JALWJF010000099.1:9125-13143 GCA_027081755.1 Desulfurococcales archaeon
AAGCCCAGGAGGGTTTACGGTCTAAACTTGGAGGTTTATGGCAAGGTGGCTTATCCCGGGACAGTAGAGGTGTGGTTCGACGAAGCTTTGGCTCCGGGCTTCTTCGCATGGATCGTTATGCTGGATGATAAAGCAGTAATAGGAACCGCTTCGAGGCCTAAGGAAGCAAACGTAAGGAAGCTCGCCTTCAAGGTTTTGGAAATAGCTAAGGAGAGGGGTCTGGTGGATGGCGAGGTGAAGAAGATCTATGGAGGAGTTATACAGACGGGTCCTCCCAGCTTAGCCCCGTACAGAGGCAAGGTGGTCGTGACCGGCGATGCTGCTGGCTTGAACAAACCGCTGACGGGAGGGGGCCTTTATCCGTCCTTAGAGGTTGCTAAGGGCTTTCGGAAACACTTCCCGAAGCTACGAAGGGCATACCATCCACTGGTTGAGAGGCTTTATTTGGAGACATACATTGCTAGGCTGTTACACGAAGGCGGTCAGAGGTTTTACGACAAGCTATTCGGCAGTCTAAACGGCCTTGAAATGTATCTCGAAGAATACGATAATCATGTAAAGGTATTAGCAGAAGCTGTCAAAGCTCTGGGGATCAGAGGGGTACTGAAAGCTATGGCTTCCTTGCCTTATGCAATTCATCCTTTGTAGTGTATCTCAACGACGTCCTTGTCCATCACTTCGTGAGTGAGTCCAACCCTTTCACCCGGGTACTTGGCAGATGGTCCCCAAACCTTGGCAAACTTGAATCCCTTCAGCATCCTTGAATGTATCGCTCTGGCTACGTCCTCTACCGTAGCCCCTCTCTTCAATATTAAGGGTTTATCAGCCACATCTCCATGAGGTTTCTTCGTATACACTCTTATTATTTCTAAAGTTTCAAAGAACGTGGGACCTAACTTCTCTAACCCCTCTCCGGTCTTAGCCGAGATTACTATTATCGGTGCTTCTCCTTTATAGGATTTCATGAACTCCTCTACCTTTTTGGAAGCTTCTGGAAGATCGGCTTTGTTCAGTATTATAACTGAGGGTTTGTACTGATTCGTTCCTAGAATGGCCATCTCTACATCCTCTAAGGTAACTTTTCCAGTTACTTTGACAGTAGCGCTATGTATCTTGTACGCTTTAAGCAGACTCTTCACGTCTTCTACATTGAAATCGGTCTCGCCCATTATTACCACCTTTATTCCGCCTGAGCGCTCCCTTTGTATCTCAACCTCTCCCTTAGGTTTCTTCAGAGAAACTCCGCTCTTCTCCAAAAGCTCAACTAAGTATTTGTACTGCTTTATTGGATTTAACGATAAATCCAATACTAAGGCTACCAAATCGGCATTCCTGACCAATCCAACACTTCTGTGAACCCAGCTAACCCCCGGAGCCACGCTTGGTGCCTCTACCAGTTGGAAGTATATGTCCTCATAGGGCATCATGCCTACGGCCGGAACGGTAGTGGTGAACGGCCTCGGGGAGACCTCTACTTTCGCCCTAGTAGTTCTAGCGATTATACTACTCTTGCCGGAATTTGGAATGCCGAAAAGGACTACTTGAGCAGCTCCTTCTTTCTCCACTACAAATGGATTGTAACCGCCCTTCTTCTTCCTCCTCTCCGTCTCCAGTTCTTGCCTCAGTTCCGCTAGCCTCCTTCTGGCCCAGTAAAGCAGATTTTCAGCCCCCTTGTGCTTTGGAGCTACCTTCAAGAACTCCTCCAATGCCTTTATCTTTGCCTCTACAGTCTTCGCTTCCGAGTATTCTGCCAGTTTCGCTTGTGCTTCGGGGGTTAGGTTCGCAGGCATGATCCTCCAAGAGGTCTCTAGGTACTCCCTTATAAGTTGGGAATAGTTTCCTACGAAAGGTACTAAGGCGAAAATTAAAGTCACTTAATTAAATGTTTTAAAATATGGAAACTAATACGGGAAGGCATTATGGTACACGACATAGAAGCACATGAGATTTCTGCACAGAAACTAGAGAAAGTTGAGCATGAACTCGAAAAAGGAGGAATAATGGTTGAAAAGGACATGCTAGTTGCACTATACAACGAATTCGAAAAACTAATAGCCACTGTTGATGGAGTTTTATATAATGTATTAAAAAAGGCAGCCAAGGACTACGCTCGGAGATTTGTCGAGGAAGGTTTGCTGGACAAAGATACTGCAGTTGATGCTATGATAAAAATAATCAAACATTACGGATATGCCAAAGAGATGGAAGTAGTTGAAGATGAGAAAAACGAAATGAGGATAAGAGGTAAAGGTCTTCTCTTTGGTAGCGCATTGAAAGGTAAAAACAAACCGGTTGACTCTGCTTTAGCGGGCTTTATGGCAGGCTGGCTGGAGAGCGCTTGGAACAGAAAGGTTCATGTGAAGGAAGTCGCTTGCGAAGCCAAGGGGGATCCTTACTGCGAGTTTTTAGTTAAGGTTGCTTAAGCTGTTTGTAGGCAGACACATACATGTTTAGCAAGAACTGCACGTAGAGCAAGGTTAGGAGCACTATACCGGAGAAGACGAGTAAGGCCATTCCCAAATACTCTGTTTTCTTACCCAAATTCTCCATATATATCTTTCTACCTAGATAAAATGCTATACCAGAACTTGCATAACCTAACAAAGGAGCTGAAGCCCAAAGCCATGGTGCCACTAGCGTCAATAATACACCAATTAAGAACATCCAGACATACTTGTTCCCATTCATGTTAACACCTCACAGCTTGTCCAGATACCTTATGGCTCCATCGGGCGCAACTGTGGCGACCCTTAGACCCTTTCTCGCGAGTTCGATGGCTCCTAAAACATTAGCTCCCGAACTCAAACCCGCCAGAAGTCCTTCCTTTAATGCGAGCTCTTTCATCATTTCTATTGCTCTATCGTCATCAGCTTCTATGACATCATCGATGATGTTTTTGTATTTTTTGAGCAGCTCGCTTACCGGCATCGCAGTCAAGCCTTCTATGGAGTGCTTAAGTCTGTCCCCATCTAATCCGAAGAGTTCCCCTACCTTGGTTTCCCGTGGTATAACAGCAATTATCTTAACGTTAGGAAGTTTCTCTTTTAAGAATTTTCCTACACCTAAGATGGTTCCTCCGGTTCCTAATCCCGCTACAAAAGCGTCTAGACCTCCCATGATCTCTCTTGCTTGCCTTAGAATTTCTGGACCGGTAGTCTCATAATGAGCCCTTATATTAGCCTCATTTCGATATTGATCCAACATGACCCAACCATTCTCTTCAGCCAGTCTCTTGGCTAAGGTATAATGATGCTTTGGATGACCTAGAGGAACCCCCACTTCAGCGAACACGATCTTTGCTCCCAAGAGCTTCATGAGCTTTACCTTTTGCTCGCTTGTAGTCTTTGGAACAACCGCAACCATCTTGTAACCCTTAGCGGCAGCGAGCATTGCTAGTGATAACGCAGTATTTCCCGAAGACGGCTCAACTATGGTCGAGCCCGGCTTTAACAAGCCCTTCTCTTCGGCTTCCTTTATCATGTATAAAGCTGTGCGATCCTTTATGCTACCACTGGGGTTTGTGTATTCTAACTTTATCATTACCTTACCTGGATGAGTATTTATTCTCCTTAACAAAACCGCTGGCGTGTTACCTATTGCCTCGCCCACCCACACAATAGGCATCAACCAAGTGGGCGAGATGAGGGACAAGGTAAAAAGGGTTTAATGAAGAGGGTTAAGGGGAATGAGCTAATGCACCTCCTCTGATCGGTGATGAAATGGTAAGGTAGCGACCTTCAGTACTTTCTCTCTTGGGGTGGCCAGCGAGTTATAGTTACTGGTAACTTATCCAGCTTCCATCCACCTTCCCATTTCATGAGCGTGTGATATAGCCAGTTCTTATCATCTCTCTTAGGATAGTCTGTCCTATAATGGGCTCCTCGGCTCTCAGTCCTCCAAAGCGCGGCAGTAGCTACTGCATAAGCGTTCATTATCATGTTTATCGTTTCGTGAGCAGCCATTAGCTCGTAAGCACCGGGACCCTTGTTAGCGCTTAAAGTTTTTGTCAGCCTCAATA
>JALWJF010000100.1 GCA_027081755.1 Desulfurococcales archaeon
TCGTCTATGAAGATTATGCTCGGAGCGTTCTTCCTAGCCTCCTCAAAGATCTCCCTCAACCTCTGCTCGCTCTCACCGTAGTACTTGCTCATTATTTCTGGTCCGTTTATAGCAATGAAGTAAGCTCCGATCTCATTGGCTAATGCTTTTGCTAACATGGTCTTACCGGTTCCCGGCGGGCCGTAAAGTAGCACTCCTTTGGGAGGTTCGATGCCTAGGTGGCGAAATATTTCTGGATGCTTCATTGGCAGTTCCACTATTTCCCTAAGCCTCTCCTTAGCTTCTTCTAAGTCTCCTATGTCTTCCCATGTTACCTTGGGTACGCCCTTGATAGCCTCTTCCTTTACTGGCTTCTTGCTAATAGTAACTTCAGTGTTTTCAGTCACATAAACTCTGGGACCTGGCTGTGTGCTTACTACTACTAAGTCTATCGTTGTTCCGAAGAAGGGTACTACAATCTTTTCGCCTCTCATTAATGGTTTGCCTAGCAGTATTCTCTTTACATAGTGTTCGAAATCAGGTCCGAATTCTATGGGTTCGGTGGGAGCCAATACAACCTTTGTACCTTCTTCGACCTTAGCCTTTCTGACAGTTACGTAGTCACCGATGCTCACGCCTATTTGACTTCTAGCGTGGCCATCTATTCTTATGATATTCTTGTCTTCATCGCCGGCATATGCTGGCCATACTTGTAAGACAACAGTACCCTTGGGTCCTTCTACTTCTACAAAGTCTCCAGTAACTAAGTCTAATTCCCTCATTACTTTTCTGCTAATCCTAGCGATTTTTCTGCCTACGTCCCTTTGTTTGGCCTCAGCTACTCTTAGGCGCACTTCTTTCGTGGCCATCTGAATTGCACCGTTTTTAGAAATATTAGAAATCCTTAAGAATCGAAAGCATCACAACTTATGTCCTCTGATGCTTTTTTCAAAAAGTCGTTGATCAAGTCTAGTGACTTTTTTATTTTATCGATTATGGGATGAGGGTTACCGGGTGCGCCTAGGTTTTTACGTTTTGAAATAGGATCTTCCAACACGTTCTTTGCTTCTTCTCCCAGTATCCTAGTTGCTATTTGCTCCATGTCGTATGTTTCTTTAGCTACTTTTGCAACGATTGCATAAGCATCTCTAAATGGAATGTCCTTGACCATAGAGAGGTATTCTGCAACGTCTGCTGCCAACAGTGGATATCTAAATGTAGTTTTTATAGCATCATAGTTAATCTTCATCTTTTCTATGAAATCAGTAACGACTGTTAATGTAAATCTAAAAATCTTACCTGATTCCCATATAAGAGGTGTTAATTGTTGATAATCCAGTACATAACCAGAAGGAATCCCTTTGAGTATCGTAAAACTCGATGTAACTGAACCTATTAGCTTTGAAAGTTCGGCTCTCGCTACTTCTAAAGTGGACGGATTTCTCTTATGTGGCATTATAGAAGAAGTACCGGCATGATCATCAGGAACAATAATTATTCCTATAAGTGGTGTACATAGAAAGAACATGTCCTCTATGAATCTCAATATGGGTATTGATAATACTAGAAGGCTTGTAAGATATAATAATAAGAAGGATCTGCTGCTCGTAGCGTAGAGTGTATTTAGGGCAATATCGTTGAAGCATAGTGATTTGCAATATTCTGCTCGATTAAGAGGAACTGTTGATCCGGCTGCTGCAGCAGATCCCATAGGGCATTTGTCAGCTATTTCATACGTAACAATGAGCAGGTTCATTAGGTCTACAAGTTCCTCTGCAAACGAAAGTAAATAGTGACCAAAGGTCGTGGGTTGAGCTGGTTGAAGATGAGTAAAGGTAGGAAATAGCGTGTCCAAATAAGGTAGTGCATTAGACACAATAGTCAGTATGAGGTCTCTTACTACTTTGACACTTTCAAACACGTCTTCCTTCAGTCTCATTCTTATAGCAGTCGCCACTTGGTCATTACGACTCTTACCTAAATTTAGCCATTTTGCAACTTCTAATTTACTTATCAAAAAGTATTCTATCGCTTCATGTATATCTTCATAATTACCTTTAATATCATAGCAATCGAATTCATCAAGTAACTTATATAATTTTTGTACATCATTCTCGCCTAATTTGCCTAATTTAAATAGCTGATGAATATGTACTTTTAGCACATCTATAACGTAGGGGCATATTTCGGTATCGAAGTTTAATGAGGAGATATATTTTGAAAGCCAAGGTGGTTGAAAACCAAGGGCATAACTCCTATACATGATCTTTTGCCCGTTTATCCTACAATGTACGATTAAAATAATATGAACGAGTACTGTTAAATGGTGTTTAGATAATGAACGATCCATGGATAAAAAGTGCAGAGGAGTTCTTCTGGACGGCCGAGATCCTTAATAATATGGGCAGATACGCTCAAGCCTTAATGCTCTTATGCCATGCTCTTCATCTATGTAAATGTAAGGGTAATAAGACTCCTCTAGCGTGTTGCCCTCGCGAATACCTAGAATCATTGTTCCCTCAGGGAGAACTAACACCTGAAGATTTGGTAACTGAGCAACAAGTTTTAAAACTCATGGAGGAAGTCAAGCATTGCTTGTCATTATGATGTTGAATCCGGGAGCTGAGCCCCTTGGAGGCAATGATGTAATAGACCCGCATCTGACTTAGTCTTAGGCACGAGGAGAATGATAGGCTTACTAATAGAGTTATTAACAACTTCGATGCTACCTATATCTCTTATTATATCGTACATCTACATTGCGTCTCTTAGAGGTTTCATTGAAAAGGGAAAGAATAAAAATTTGTCTCTGTTTTTGGGGGTTGTATTACTGTGGATAGCAGCTATAATGGGTCCAATAAGTTTTGTCGCAGCGTTCTTGGTTTCAATGGTATTTGTATTGTTATCATGGGTAAGCGATATAAAGTACTTGATCTTTATTAATAAGATAGTCAAGAGATTAAAGAAGGCGAGAGAGGAGTTTAGAAAAGGTTGTACGACCACGTTAGGCTGTATATTGCGATTCATAGTACTTTGGCCAGCACTAGCATCGATCGCAGTTTCCACATATGTTATAATGGCGCCTATTACTATGTTTATAGTTGGTTATTTACTGAAACCTAGATCCTCATTTAAAGGAAAATTAGAACCACTAAACAACTTAATAGCTATAGGCGTAGTCTTGGTTGCTTGGTTCTATGCTGTAACTAATACTATCAAAAATATTCTAATTCCACGATGGCTTTTGATTCAGAATTATGCACTAAGTGGTGAAGTAAACAAATTACCAATAACAGCTAGGATCCTTGCTAAATATTTGGGAAAAGAAGCAGCATACATATATGTGGCATTGCTAGTGGCGTTAGCCTTGTATACGGTTATCAGGTTACACCAAACGTTACCCAAGAGTAAGATTAAGTATAGCACAGCCCTAATAGCGCCGTTCTTGGGCTATGCAATAGCGTCTAATAAACTAGGAGAACCAATAACTTCAATAGCCTACGCATTGGGGATAACTTCTTCCGTTTTCCTATCTTCACGATTACAAAGACTTGAAGTAGGTAGCAGTATGCTTTTTGAGAGAGTCCTTAACGCTTTTGATGAAATAGCGAAAAAGCTACTAGATTTTGACGTGCCACTAGGTCCATTGAGGAGGTTATTGTTATGAGTATCGATGATCTAAATGGTAGAAACTCGTTGGGTAAGAGCTTAGATATTGTACAAGAGATATCTCTCTGTCGAAGGAAGTTCATAGCGGATGCTATAAAGTCTTTAGTAATGGCTGCATCAGGAGGAATAACTTCCATAGTTGTACTCTTTCTCTACAATTTATTGCTCAAGATGACAGTATTAATGGCCACATTTATAATATTAATTATCATGCTAGTATCTGGCTATTTAATTAGTATTGCAGCAAAGAAGACATTTAGATATACACTAAATACTTACATCATAGGAGATGAAGCCTTAAGCTTAGACTTATTCACCACAACAATAGCTCTCTTCCTCATACTATTTATCCAGAATGTAGTGGACATACCACAACTCGTTCTAGCAGCCCCCTTCTTGATGGTCTCTATTGCAAAGATTATTTATTACCGTAGAGTGAAATTGGAGCACGAACTTGTAAGTGGTGTATCTCTTTTGAGCTTAACTCTTATATCCTTAGCTTTGAGCTTACCTAGGGCACTGGCCGCATTGCCAACCTCATATACTGTTTCTATGATTCTAGAAGCAATAGCAATTCTCTCGGAGGCTGAGGAATGTGGAAGAAAGTGAAAGGAGTATATTGAAGGAAATAGTGCGGAATAAAATGCATTTTACAAGAGTAGCAATACTCTTGTACTTAGCAGCAAAAGGGGATGTCACATTCAAGGAACTATACAAAGATCTTGACCTAAGTCCTGGCAATGCATGGGGACATTTAGAGAAGCTGGAGAAGGAAGGACTCGTTACAATAAAACGCGTGCTACCTCAATCGTGTGGCTCCAGAATAATTGTTAGCATAACGCGAGAAGGATTAAGACGTACAGAGGAGCTACTGAGAATGTTCAAAGCTCTTAGTGAGCTCGGGTATTCTTTCTCTAGCACTAGCAAGAGTACCAAAAGCTCTGAGAGGCACTAACCTGAGCTTCGTCCCACATCCTTCATCTTTTTTGATAAGGGATGAAGCGAGAATCTTTATACCTTGTAGCGTCGTTCTAATTATGGCCATTTTGTTTGTTGGGTCCAAGTATACCACTTTGGGCTTTGATAATGAGAGGCCTATTAGCCCATACAAATCTTTTACAGAGTCCTTAATTATGCGGTCTAGACATTCTTCGTCGATTTTGTTTGGATCTTCAGCTATTACTTGTACTAGCACATAGCGTTTCCTTTCTTTTTCTTGTTCTTTCTTTAACTTGACATCGATAACCTTCACTTCTAGTTCTCTCTTACTTAATGCATAAAAGGATACCAGCAAAGACAAAAAACAGAGGATCTCACAGATCACTCTTCATTACACCCCTCCTCGATATTATATTTTCTCTTTACGTAATCTAGGACTTTGTTAATATCGACCTTATCAACACACTCGATTTCATAGATAGTCTCTTCATTATCATCTACGGAGATACCTATCATCTTCTGATTTTGGAAGACTGTAACCTCTGATGATTGTATTATTACTTCTCCTTTGGTGCCTTTGGACTTGGAGTATGTATCTATGATTACTAGGTTACAATCATCCCCTTCTATTATAAGAACTCTCCAAAAACCACAGATGTAGCTTTTCATAGGTCTGCTCCCTATATCTTTAGCTTTCTGGTGTTATGACCGGGACTAGCTTGCTATGACAGTATGGACATTTTCCTCCTAGCTCTTTGTATTCGTCAGCGCAGAAGTAGACGTTGTATTTTGGAGTACATTTAGGACACTTATAGACGGGCTCTTTGCTAACGTCAGCATATCTAGCATGGATTGCACACCTCACGGTGGTCCATCCCTTATGGCCTTGCGCATTTACACCATAGATGCCTCCGTAAGACATCTGCTTTAGACCCCCAGCTGGAAGGGGCTGAAAGACTTTTAAAAATTGACTTGAGCCTTTAAATTATGTACATGAATTCCTCGAGACCTAACCTCTTCAGGGTTTCTTTGGTAGGTTTTCCTTCTTCCCAACCACGTGCCTCGTAGTATGCTGGTAGCATTTTTTCCAGTGCATCTCTAGCAGTATGACCCCTTGCAGGGCCATCTGGTAAGGGTTCATCTTTTACTCTTTTACTTAGGTCGTCACCGGGATCTCCTTCTCTAACATTAAATAGCCTCTCGGTGTTGTATATCCTCTCACCAATTTCCATTATATCTTCGGCTGTTACGTCCCACCCAGTGACACCAGCTAGTAAGTCTACGTAATCGTCAGGAGTCGGCGTCATAAAGGTGTTAAATTTACATACGATCATACTGTCTATAGAAGCGAAGAAGTCTTGTTGCTCTTTAACCATTTTGGCTTTTTCTATATTCACTTCCAAAGGATCAGTTTTGACTGGTATACCTAGAACTTCGAAGCTTACCGCATAAGCCCTTAAGTGACAACCTCCTCTATTAGCTGTTGCATAGGCTAAAGCCATAGCTTTTATTGCTCTAGGATCATAAGCAGGCAACTCCATGCCTCTTGCATGAGCGACGCAATCACAGCCAAAGTTTTTAGCCAAAGCAACCCCACCTTCAGCTAATAGATTTCCTATCCCATCTCTCATAGCAGTTTTATAAGCAAGTTCTACGACTGGCCATGGTTCAGCCCAAATAGGTCTTAAGCCATCTAACAACTTCTCTAACTCAGCTTTCTTATCTTCCTGTAATTCGTTCATTCGTTCAAATAGTTCCATCAAAACAGCAATTGTGTTACCGAAGCTTATAGTATCCATACCCAAATCGTTTAATATATGGTTCAATCTTATTATGGATTCCAAGTTAGCATTTTCTAAGTTAGAACCCAATGCGAAGATAGTCTCGTATTCAGGACCTTTAGATCCCGGAGGTACACCCCACTGAGGACTCTCAGTCTTTACCAACCTCCCGCACTCTATTTGACATCCCCAACAACCTCTTGTCTTGACTAGGTACTTTTCGGCAAGTTTTTCACCGCTAATTTCTTCAGCTTTCTCAAACGTTCCTTTTCTCCAGTTCTTGGTGGGCAATGCGCCTATTTGGTTAATTATGTTTACCAAGACTGCAGTACCATACTTGTTGAGCGAATAACGAACTGGATGGGAACTTATTTTCTCCTTGAGGTGTTTGACACCTTTCATGAACCTCTCTTTGTCTATAATAGGTAATTCTCTGTCACCTTTTACAAAGATCGCCTTCACGTTCTTAGAGCCCATGACTGCACCGAGACCTGTTCTGCCAGCAGCCCTCCCCCCGGCATGAATTATGGAAGCGAACTTGACCATATTCTCTCCAGCAAGTCCTATGGCAATTACACCACCATCTTTGGGACTCTTCATCTTCTCTCTAATCTTCTTTTCAGTGTAATGTGTTCCCTTACCCCAAATTTCTTCGGCGCTATGGAACTGAGGTTCACCATTTACTATACTTATCCAAACCGGCTCTGGGGCCCTCCCCTCAAGCACTATTAGATCATAACCAGATCTCCTCATCCATGGCGCGAACCTTCCACCCATATTACTTTCTCCTATAAGACCGGTAAGCGGGGATTTGCTCACGAAATGTGTTCTTCCGGCTTCGAAGCCTTCGGCCGTTCCGGTGACAGGACCACTCAGTATGTAAAGTTTGTTCTCTGGGCCTAGCGGATTAGCATTCCTAGGTATTTCCTTGAGAGCTAAGTAAGCTCCTAGACCTCTACCTCCAAGGAACTTTTTTAGAGTTGGTTCACTTATGGTTTCCTCCTTAAATTTCATACCACTTAGGTCAACACGAAGGCTATGAAACTCCATAAGTTACTCACTCGGTTAGAATGATAGAAAACTACTATTTTACTCTAACTTGACCGAACGATCGAGAACTCAGACTTATAAGTAGTATAAAGATCCAGATCGACGGAGCCGGGGTGCCCGAGCCTGGCCAAAGGGGTCGGGCTCAGGACCCGATGGCGTAGGCCTGCGTGGGTTCAAATCCCACCCCCGGCACCAATGCCATTAGGATGATAAATATGGATGTCTACGACATCATAGCGAAGGAGTATCGCAAAATATTTGCAATCTCTTTGCCCTACAAAGACGGTCCTAATGCAGAATATCGTACAATAATCAAAAATTTAGAAGATGGCAGTATAACCATCTCACCCCTCAAATGGCTTGAAAAGGTTGATACTGATGTTGACGAAGGATATCTAGAGACAAAAGTTATCGGTAGGAAATCCAAGATAAAGATAGAATCGTACCCAACCTTCGACATCATTGAATACTCGAATAAGAGATACTTAGGAAAGGTGATAACGAAGCCGTGGTCCCTCCGACCCTTTTTCATGTTTTTAGACAAAAATTCATCCAACATTAAGGTAATTGATATGGAAAATGACAGCATTAGGGAGATAAACATTGACAGCGATAGCATATTGACATTTGATACACCTTTATGCGGAGGGATATTTGAAGATAGAGTAATAGTCAACTTAGGCACACAGTCAACACTTTATTCTATAACTGATTACGAAGAATTTGGACCCGTGGTAAGTATACCACATACTATTACTGAAGTTTATAAGACTACAGCTCGCGGTCTTGCGTTTTCATCAGTTGGTACAGTAAGCTTAGAATCATCGTCCTATTTTGTGAATTGTCAAGGCAAAGTTGTTAAAATAATCAATTCTCCTATAGATATACGCGATGCGATGCTTGACGACGACTGGATAGCAATAGTTTTACAGATAGAACACTTGTCACCTCTTAAGGTTATTGAAGAACATAATAATTCGAGAATAATGTTCTTGAAAGTGGATAGTGAGGTCTTGGATGCAACTTTCATCAGTAGTAGGAAATATGCATTTGTTGATGGAATGGCATGGCTCTTGGATATTAATAAAAAATATGTAGCTGTTGAATCCAATATGGAAATAATTTTCTATGATAGAAGAGGAAGAGAAATGTTAACTCTTGATGAAACAGAAGTTTCTTGTGATATAATAGGTGAATGTGCTTTCCACCCAACAGATCCAGAGAAATTTGTGTTCATTGACAATATGGGCAAACCTAGGGTTCTCAACTTACTAATCTAGTTCTGTAAAGCCTTTAGTATTTTGTTTACGCTATCGAATGTTGTTGGGGACGTTGCAACAACTACTTTACCATTCTTAATAACCATTATCAATGGCAGATTTTGAGGTCTCAATCCCAATAGCATCATCGTACTCAAGACGGTGGTATTTGTACAATTCGTAGGATATTGTTGGCAACCCATTTCTATAAATTTGAATCCTTTCTGTAGTGCTTCTGCTTCGATTGTATCAATTAGCGTACTCTTGTGGCTACTATCATAGAAATAGAGCACATATTTACCTACTGGCGGAGGTAACCATGCATGTTTGAGAACGGTAATCCATCCAACTATTAGCCTTGCTAATCTGTCAGGTCCTAGGCCCGTAGGATCTATTGGAATCTGGAGCTTGTTTGTTGTGATTATTAGTATTGGTACTTGTGGTACCTTATACCATATGACGTTTACACGTGCTTCTTTATTTGAACAGTTAGGGAAGTTATTACACTGAATTACCTTGAACACCACCGTACCATTAATCTGCTTTGAGAACTGCGTTTTTACGATATTCATAGCTTGTGTGACGTTAGATAGTACTTGAGGACAGATAGGGCATTCCTTCGGACTCGCTACGAACAATAGCACTAGCGTTTCGTTAGTACTCTTAGGTAAAATTACATATTTCTTGAGTTCGGAAAGCGTTATTACCGCACCACCAGTCCCACTCCTTAACCAAACGGGCACGAGCATAAGTGCTATAAGTACTATGGCTAGCACAACCATTAACTGATTTTTATACTTTTTCATGAAACTACGCCTTGCCATCTCCTTATATCCCCTATTGCAAGTCTAGAAAAGGCTAATATGGGGATGAGTATAGGTAGCAAAGCTGATCAATGATGAACCCGCAACGACACGACCCACTAGTTCACTATTTTATCCCTCTAGTATAAGTGATGGAATGGAGCTGGGCCTTGGGCCTCGATTCGGTAGTGCAAAAGTACAAACTCGAAGTGAGTACTGAAGGAAACAAAAGGATTTACAGAGTTCCTAATACGCCTCTCTATATAACCGTTCGTGAAGAGGATGGCAAAGCTGTGGTTCGAATTGATGTTGATAAAGAAAGACTGGATGAAATAATACAAGAGATGATTGAAGAAGGTGAAAGTAGAGATTCCATAGAGGATGCACTGGACGAAATGATAGATGATAGTATAAGGATAGCTTATGAAATAATAAATAATCTTGAAAAGGAAAAGAAAGAAGTGAAGTCGGAACTCCTAGGTTCTGTACTTGACGTTAAAGAAATAATTAGTGAAGAACTGGAGTACCTCGAGGAAATACTTTGAAAGTTTATGTCCTTAGAATAGGACATCGACCAGAGAGGGATAAGAGGATAACGACTCATGTGGGTCTAACAGCTAGGGCCTTTGGTGCTTCCGGCTTCATTCTCTCACCCTGTGATGAGAAGATAATAGAGAAGATAAAGGATGTAGAAAAAAGATGGGGTAAATTATTAGAGATGGTGGATTGTACTAATTCGCCCATTAGCTATATTAAAAAATGGAAAGAAAGGGGCGTGGTTGTTCATTTAACCATGTACGGTATAAACATTAATGATGTAATCAATAACATTAAAGATATAAGCAAAGATGTATTGGTAATTGTTGGGGCAGAGAAGGTACCTAGAGAATACTACGAGCTCGCCGACTTCAATATAGCTATAGGAAATCAGCCTCATTCAGAAGTCGCAGCACTTGCCGTCTTCTTAGATAGGTTGTTCGAGGGCAGGGAACTAGAAAGAGAACCTAAAAATCCCCAACTCAAAATATTGCCAACTCCAAAAGGTAAGAGGGTGATTAGTTTTGAGCACTAAGGGAGACGAGAAACTAACGTATCTGTTAAAATTTGTGAAGCTAATAGCTGGCGATGAAGGTTACAAAGTATTTAAAGAATTAATGAAATACGAGGACATAAGCGAAAACCAACTAGAAGAAATACTAGGTATGAAGATAAACGATATAAGGAAGGCTCTTTACAAGCTGGAAGAGTACGGGCTAGTAAAGAACTATAAGATAAGGAATGAAGACTCAGCCCAATACACGTACTATTGGTACATTGACAGAGATATGTTAAATAGGAATCTACTTAAGTTAAAGAAAGCAGTCCTTGAAAAGTTAAAGACACGCTATGAGAATGAAGATGACGTGTACTTTTACTGTCCTAGATGCGGTATGAGATTTAGTTATGAGGATGCAACGAGTTATGATTTCACATGCCCTAGATGTAACGAGCCTCTAGAGATGGAAGAGAACAATTTAGCGAAGAAGATCTTAGAAAAATATATAAAGAAAATAGAAGAGGAGATAAAGAAGCCAACCTTCATTGATCTATTCTCTGGTGCGGGTGGTTTTGCTTTAGGTTTTGAGATGGCTGGTTTTGAAGGTGTTTTAGCAGTAGACAATGATAGAGCACCAGCAAGAAGCTATTCGGCTAACTTTCCTAGATCTATTGTACTAAATGAGGATATATCTAAACTGAGTAGTAGGCTTATAGAAAAAGCGGTGGGTGATATTGATGTTATAATAGGATCTCCCCCTTGCGAACCCTATACAGCAGCCAATCCCAGGAGAATGGAAGATCCGTTGGACAGACTGTATAAAGACCCTATAGGAAGGTTGGTACTACATTTCATACGGCTTGTAGGAGATTTAAAACCGAAAATATTCGTAATGGAGAATGTTGTTGGATTGATAGAAGGACCTCTAAAGGGGGCGCTCAGAAAGGAATTTGAGCGCGTAGGATATAATAGAATATATTTCAATATTCTCTATGCGGAGGACTATTGTACCCCTTCGCATAGAAGAAGAGTTTTCGTATCTAATATTCCAATAAGTCCTCCAAGGTGCAAGAAAAGGATAGTCGTTGAGGAAGCATTAAAGGGGTTACCTCCACCAAATTACTATTGGCCCCCTAATCATGAACCGCCCACCATGTCCAAAAAATTGGAAAGGAGAGTGGCTAAGCTTAGGTGGGGTGAGGCTCTAATACATTACAGAGGGAGCGGAGGCAAATTATATCCCAACATGATTAAGCTCCATCCAAAGAGAATAGCACCAACAGTTCTTGGTAGTTCCAGATTCTTTCATCCTTGCGAAAACAGACTCCTAACCGTTCGTGAGCAAGCCCGACTAATGGGATACCCAGATAATTTCATCTTCTTAGGAAGTAAGGACGCCCAATACAATCAAGTGGGCGAGTCCGTTCCACCACCTCTCTCAAAAGCGATTGCTGAAGTAGTAATAAAACATCTTTAGAAAGGCGGAATACCATCCTTAGAGGGTAAGGGAAAATGAGCGAATGTGATACTACGTCATGGCTAATTGCGTTAAGGAAAAAGAACTGGGTCTGTAATCCAAAAAGCTACGAAGAAGCAGTTAGAATACAGAGGAATGTTACTAAGATAGCAGAAGATGTTTGGGGTAAGGTAATAGGTTATAAAGTAGCACTCACGTCACCTCAATCTCAAAAGATGTTTGGAGGAGGACCCATCAGCGGACCCTTGTTTAGCTTTAACATTCTTGGTAAAGGTAGCGCTATATATCTAAATGAACTAAGTGACCCTCTATTAGAACCAGAGATCTTCTTGTGCGAAGATAAATTTCACTTAGCGTTCGAAATACCAGATAACAGATATGGTAAGAAATGGAAACAACTAAACTGGCTCCAGCTACTAGCAGACCTAGCGGGAAGCTACAAGGTAGTCGTCGGTGATCCTGTGGAAAGTCTAAAGGGTAAAATAGAACTCCTAGATTCTGAAGGAAATTTAATAGCTTCGTCATTTGTTGACGAATTTAAAATAAGAAAGAACATGATGTTGTTGAAGGATTTCAAGGGATGTATTGTCTTCCAAAATGTGTACATTGGGGAGGGTTTGTTTATTTTTATTTGAATAATATTGCGGAATATTTTCTTTCCGGTCAATATTGAAAGCCACAACATCCAACGTGTCGGTTCCGGATAATACGAAATAAATTCCTGCTTTTTCCAACCATTCGGCAGGATACAAGGTCAGCGTGGAACCGGAACGCTCTGCATAAGGA
>JALWJF010000101.1 GCA_027081755.1 Desulfurococcales archaeon
CTACGTACAGAACAAGATCGTAAAGGGTGCCAACATACTCAACGGCAAGGGCTATGCTAAGGTTGCCATGAAGGGCTACAAGATAGTGACCCTAGGACCAGCACCCGGCCAGTTGAAGTTCCCGAGGTTAATGACAATCAAGTACTACGGTACTCTAGCCAAGCACAGGGAAGCAATGATGAAGGTCTGTGAGCTATGTCACAGCACCCAGTGGACCGAGAACTACTTCCGCACTGCAGACCAGAACCTCTTCGACTATGATGCTGTGGCTCACTACGCCTACCAGCTACTGAAGAAGGCTTGGGCTGAGGGTATCCAAGACCCGCACAACAAGCTCGACGAGTTCATGGAGGTCATGTGGTTCTACATCTGGCATCACCAGGGCAGGAGATGGAGGATGGGTGCTTACATGATGGGACCTGACTATGCCCACTGGTACGGTATAGTTGACACCGTGATGGAGGCACTCAACAAGATGCTATCATACTACCAGATGGCCATACAGATGAAGGCTCTACAGCAGCAGTTAGATCAGCTACAAGCGCAGCTAATGAAGTAAAAACCACCAATGCATCATTCTGATATAAAGTCATTTTTTAATAATTAAATTCTTAATTCATTCTCCCACTCTCTTCCTTTGGGAATAGTAAATATGAGGTCGCCAATTCTCTTGGTGTTTGCTATTCCTTTATTAGCATTCAGCATCAGACCTTTAGTCACCGTCCATGTCAATGGTACCATAAATTCCGTTTCAACGTCAATGGGTTTAGTTTCGGTTACTAGTGATAGAGGGGCATATCTCTTCAATGGAACCAAATTGTTGATGGAACTTAAAGGAGAGTATATATCTACATCCAGTTATTCCAATATTTTTGCATTCGTGAGGGCGGATGGGAAAACCATCCTATATGACGTAGTACATAAGGTCAAAGTGGCCTTTAGAACTCCTAAGGACGTAGCTTTTGCTAGTAGAGTTACTCAGAAAGGGATACTCTTGTGCTGGAATCTCTGTGCCTTCTACGACTTCCAAGGTAAAGAAATGTGGAAGGTTGGCGTCAAGGAAGTAATAGGGAAACCTGCTGGGACTGGTCCCTTCTATGTACCAGATGCTTTAGCCAATCAAATTTACATTATTTCTAATGGTAAAATAATGCTCAATAATACTGTTAACTTTCCATTATCCGTAGCAACTTGCGACGACACTATAGCTGTTGGAACGTGGTCTAAGGTGTACCTCTTTGATAAGAGCCTTAATAAGTTAGGAACTTTATACGGTTTTAAGAGAGTGAGGGCACTAGCCTTCTCACCGGATTGTAAGTACTTAGCAATAGCTGACAGCTTGAACAATAGGATAGTAATAACAAACTTACAAGGAAATGTGATAAAGGAAATTAAGTTCAAGGTTCCAGTTAATGCGATGGACTGGAAAGGTAATACAATAGTTGTGGGTCTTGACAACGGAAAGGTAATTGTATACAAAGTTATTGGTTATGAACCCTTACAAGAGAAGATAATATCACTCTCACCGCCATCAAGCATGGCCTTATTTTACGTACTGACAGCACTAGTTCTCGTTACCGTAATAGCCGTTGTAGGTATTGGTTTGGCTAGGAGCGAGTAGCCTTCCTTTTCCAAGCACTTTCTGCTAGCTTCTGAACGACCTCTTTATGGGGTCTTGACGTTCTCTTCCAAGCCTTTGGATTATTAAACATCAGTCCGCCTATCAAATGATCAGCCACTATGTCTGCCGAAGGGCATAAGTACATACAAAGTCTGCATCCTTCACATGCTTCAGGCTTTACCAAAACGGGTCTGGTCTCTCTGCCTTCTTCAATTACCTTTATGGCCCCTGAAGGGCACCACGTCTCACAAATTCTGCATCCAGCACAAACATTGGACGAATGAACAACCCTAACTGCTTCAAATACCTCTTCCAGAACTTTTCCTTTAGCTTTTACAACGATCTTATCATCTCCGAATGTGTATTCGCCTCTAGGCCCTATGACCTTGTTTCCCTCTTTCTTGCTCCCCAATAGCTTTGCTAGTTCCAAGGCCTTTACCTTATCGTACTTAAGTTTAACTTCAACGGACTTTCCCCTCTTCTTTAATTCTAGGTACTTGACTCTTGTTAACCTGTTCTTGTATTCTTCTTTCCAGTCGATTTTTTCATTTGCTTTCATGGCCAAGGCCTTTTTCGGGGCTTCCGGTGCCAACCATCTCCAACCGCCTTTAACCCACCAGTCACCATAGCCCAACCTCTTGGCCCACTTCTTCAGGATATTTTCCCACTTCTCCCAGAGCTCGGGGTGAAGTTCTTTCACTAACTTAAATTCCCACGCGGTTGCACCGGGACACATGAAGCAGCCTACCCTGTCAAAGCCCTTGAAGTAGAGTGGGTTGAGCGGAACGTTTTTCTCTATTAGATAAGCGAGTTCTAAGAGCTGAGGCCACGGCAGTATGGGATTCACCGTGGTTATTGTTGGGAAATATTTCATTTTCATTATTGGTTTCGCCCTAGCTCTTTCTAAACTCTCCCACCATCTGTTACCTACGAAGTTAATCACTTTTCCCATAGGAAGCATTTTCCTAGCTATGGGCCCTAATTTGGTTACTTTACAACACCACCTAAAGTCCCTAGCCGGTGGAGAGAAGAGTTCTACAGCCCTCCAGAACAAGTTCCCCGCAGAGGCTGTCTCTAAGGGCATTCCGAAATATTCGGCCTCTTTTTTCGCCGTCTCTACGGTTTCTGGCAACTCTATACCGGTGTCGTTGAAGAGTAATAAGGCGTCTTCATTAGCTTCTTTAAGTATCTGAACCACTAAGGCGGAGTCCTTCCCGCCAGAAAGGGAAACCACTCTTTTCCCTTTTGGAGCACTTCTAATCACGTCTATGCTCCATTCCCTAAGCTCTTCCAAGAATTTCTCATTGGCCTTTAGCACATCTCTTAAACTTTGCTTTTTCTCGCTCAGCGCCCCTTTTCTAGGATGTTTCCAGACCTTGTCAACTCTAAGTTTCCCTCTCTTAGGTATCGCTACCGCTATTATCTTACCATCCTTTACTAAAGCTATCTGCTTGTTTCCATAGCCTACTACATCTCCGGACTTTATGTCTTTGACCTCTTTGCTGTCTATAAATCCTTCCTCCAAAGCCCTCAGAGCCCCTAAGTAGCCCAGCCTTACTCTCCACCTCTCAGATAATGGATCATAGATCACTCTGGCCAATATGTCTCCATCAACCACTATTTCGTAGGCGTGATCCAAGGCTGGAACCTTGTTTAAGAAAGCCATTCGTCCACGCGTTAGCTTGTCCCAAGATCCCTTACCTATTTCTTCATCGAATGCCTTGGATAGATGCTTTATGTCTCCTTCCCAAACCGGCCTTAGATCTCTTGGCTGAAATAAGGACAACCTCACGGAGCCCTCACAATCCTTTCTCCTAAACACCGGCACGTTATATTCAGGGCACCAATATACTTCGAGTTCCCTTGCCCATCGTCGCTTCATCTTCTCGGCTCCTCTGTCATTGGTTAAGGCCTTTGAAAAATGAAGACCTTAGTCCATAGATCTCCATGATAAACATCCCTTTCATGAACCAAAACTAATCCGGCTCTCTGAGCCAAGAGCTTCGCCTCCGTCAGGGGTGTAATCATAACTAGCTTTCCCCCACCTCTAAGAGCCTTGAAGGAACTCTCGAAGAATTTTTCGTACAGTTTTAAGACTTTTTTAGGAGACCCCATCCTTATGCCATAGGGAGGGTTAGTGACTATTAGATCTATGTTATCTACTACTTCGTGTAATTGGGTAGCATCGTGAACACCGAACGTGATCATCTCCTTTACTCTAGCAACCTTGGCGTTGGTTATAGCATCCATTACATACTTCTTATTGATATCAAAGCAGTAAACTTCCGGAGGAGCGAAACCTAAGACGGCCTCTATTGCTATTGTGCCTGAACCGCACATGGGGTCAACTATTCTGTTAGCGTCCATCGCCCCGCCTAAATAAAGCAATGAGTACGCAATACTTGGTTTCAAACTCGCCATGTGCTCTCTGATTCTATAATACCTCCTATGGAGGCTCTCTTCACCAGTTATGAGTAAGCCTACCCGTACTTTCCCAAACCTCTGCTCGGAATAGATCACCAAGCTAGGGTGATCCAAATTTACCTTAGGTGCTTTGCCATAAGTTTCCTTAATAATGTTTATGACCTTTTCCCCAATCTTTGAAGCGAGTTCTGGTGAAGGTAATCCTTCACCTATTCTCTCTGCCCTGACAGCAAATGTATGGTAAGGGGTTAGGAACTCTCTGACCCAGTCCAGCCTCACGTTTTCCAAAGAACCTTCATAAAACAACACAAAAGCCTTGTGAACGGTTTTACTTCTCTCTAAGGACCACACGAGTTCCTCTAAATCACCTTTCCATTCTCCTTCAACTCTTCCTTCTTGAAAGTATAATAGCTTTATACCAATGGATTCTAATTCCCTAGAACAAATGTCCTCTAAGCCCGGATTAGTTGTAATTAAAATCTTCATTCAATTTCACCGTACTTTTCTTTAAAGGCTTCGCATAGATCAATGTTTACTAAATTTGCTAATGAAATTAACCAAGCGAGGACATCGGCCATCTCTTCTTTTAAGGATTCTTTATTGCCCTTTATTATGGCCTCAGCGAGTTCACCAACTTCTTCTACAAGCCACAAGGCCGTGCCTTGGAGACCTCTATTAAAGTCCTTTACAAAGTACCTATCCTCTATAAACTTTTGAATTTTCTTTAAGTTGCACATGCTTCATCCCTCCCGAGTTCCTTTTAAAGTATAGTTAATAGCGTTCGATGGGTCAGAAGCTTGGCCAGGAAGGGAAAGAAAAGGAGGGCCGAGAGTGGGCTCGTCAGTGCCTTAGGACTCATGAGATTCTATGAGGAAGTGGAGGAGAAGGTTCAAGTGCCAGCTTGGAGTGTCGTAGCAGCTGCATTCGCCCTCTCTGTGATAGCGGCTGTGTTGGATATGGTGTTAAAGGCCATCCGATGAGGAGCACGCCCTTCGCTGAGAAAATGAAGAATCTTCCTCCCGCAACCGAGGATTTTAATGTACCCCGCCGTGGAGGGGGTTCAGCCCATCCGCCCGCTTTCAGCGGGCGTGAGGCCTCCCAGCCGTCGCCGGGAACGGCGGGGCCGTCGAATAGATCAAACGATCCCATAAAAATGAAGTACCATTGGGTAGCAAGAACTAAGTCAAGACTTCTTCGTTTGAAGGTCAGAACAGACAGCTAACAATAACATAGAAAATTCAATATTTTCTAAAATTGCTAAGCGTCCGATTACCTCTTAGGCGGCCTTGAGTAGGTCTGTGCGGGGATACGAGCGTGTACAGAGTCCTCGTTACGGACAAAGTCCATCCTGCTGGTTTAGAGATACTCAAACAGAAGGGATTTGAGGTAGTTATTGACTTAGATGCCTATAAACCAGATGTTCTAAAAGAGAGGATAAAAGGATTCGATGTTATAATAGTTAGGAGCAGAACTAAGGTGACAAGGGAGGTGATAGAGAGTGCTGATAAGTTAAAGGTGATAGCTAGGGCAGGAAGTGGTTTGGACAACATAGACTTAGAGGCAGCTAAAGAGAAAGGGATAAAGGTAGTAAATGCTCCTGACGCTCTAAAGGTTAGTGTTGCGGAGTTAGTAATAGCTATGATGATTGTTGTGGCTAGAAGAGCCCACTACAGTTACAGAGCCTTACTAGAAGGAAAATGGGAAAAGGTAATGGGTATGGAGATAACGGGCAAGACGTTAGGCGTAATAGGCTTCGGAAGGATAGGAAGAGAAGTAGCAAAGAGAGCAAAAGCATTGGGAATGAATGTAATTGCTTATGATGTGTTTGATTTAAGTAAGATGGCCCAAGAGATGGATGTAGAGTTCACACAAGATTTGAACGATGTACTGAGGAATGCCGACATAATAACGTTACATGTACCTTTGACTCCAGAAACTAGAAATATGATAAACAAAGAGACCATAGAGAAGATGAAAGATGGCGTAATCATAATAAACGCCGCTAGAGGCGAAATCATGGATTACAAAGCTCTCTTGGAAGCATTGAAGAGCGGAAAAGTCAGGGCAGCTGCCTTAGACGTCTACCCAGAGGAGCCACCTAGAAGTGAATGGTTAATGGAACTCATTAGACATCCTAATGTCTTTGCCACAGCCCACATAGGTGCGCAGACGCAAGAGGCTCAAGAAAAGACCTCAATAGAGATAGCTAAGAGAATAATGGAAGCTTTAGGCGTGTCCTAAATCTTTATCCTCTTCTGCCCTGTACATCCAGGAAGAAAGCATTGTTCTGGGTAAAAGTACATGAAACATCCAATGTTGTAATAGTTACAGTAGTCGATGAAGAACTCATTGGAAAAGAATTTAGGGAAGGCGATGTAGTACTAAAAATAGACGAATATTTCTTTAAGGGAGAGAGAGTAGATGAAGATATAGCACTGAGAAGGATGGAAGGAGCGGACGTGATATATGTAATAGGTGAAAGAGCAGTTAAGCTGGCAGAAGAAGCTGGCTTGGTCCATCCAATGGCCGTTAAGAGAGTCAAAGGAATTCCCCATGCACAAACAATCTTGATAGAGGGATGAAGAAGTCCGTAAGGGGCGAAAGGGTGAGCGTACTGCCTATTCGGACCTAACTTCCTTTATTACGAAAAGTGCAGATACAAAATACTGTAATGCCAGAGGGGCACTCACTGGGTTGAATATAGAGAAAAGAGGTGTAAACAAGAGCAAGTACTCGTTCCTAAGCTTACCTTTCAGCCTTTTTCCTCCTTTTGGAGTCACCACCCATTTGAAAGGAAGTCTCAGCACTGCCTTGAGCATGGATATTAGTATATCTATTGACATAGCTAGACCAGCCGCACTAATCCTGGCGCTTTTTCTCAAACTCATATCTATGTCCCAGACCTTAGCAGCTTTATGAGACATCAACGCTTGTAATGCGACGCTGGAGTAATAAATAAACAAAGAAAATGGTGATAAGCCTAAAGGAGAAGTGATTAATGCTAGAAGGGGTAACCATAGAGTTGAGTACTGTGTTAAGTACATGAATAGCTCTGGGTCTAATACCTTCAAGTGTTTAATCAATGCTTGAGATGCTCCATAAGCCCATCGAGACTGTTGTTTCTTTAATTCGAAATAGCCGGGAGGGACTTCAACATAGACAAAGCCGTCGTTCACTTTGGCTTTGATACCCTTCTTTAACGCTCTTAACGCTAGCTCTATATCCTCCGTTAAGGCTTCTTCATCCCAGCCTCCTAGCTCTTCCAATAGCTTTTTCTCGATAATCACGCCCGAGCCAGGAGGAGTGACCTTAAGACCTAGAGTGCCCCTCCCATATACTATGCCTATTGAAGCCAAGGTAGTGAAAGGAGCAAATGCCTCACTCCATTTTGTCTTAACAGATGCATACCCCTTCCACAAAGATGCCATATATGGATGGGATGAAAGAGCATAGGTGTCTTCTGGATAGGAATCAGCATCCAATACCATCACATACTTAGCCTTGGTATACTTTAGCGCAATATTTAGTGCGTGCGCCTTGCCTTTTTCAGCACCCGTGAGTATTAGAGCCATATCTCCTACTTCTCTCTTTACTGCTTCCAGACTCTCGGGGTCAACCACTAATATTACTTGTCTTGGATTAAGCACTTCCTTAACTTTTCTAATTGTATTGGCTAGCATCTTAGGATCTTCTGACTTAGCGGGTATGTGTATAGCCAAGTCCAAGAACTCAAACGTCCTCTCTTTCCTTTTCTTGGTAGCCCCTAAGTAGTACAAAGCTCCCAAGAAGTGGTAAGCACTGGACAGCAAGAGCAAGAGATCTGCTAACAAATTATTCCTCCCCTTGAATCCTTCTAAAGCCTCTATTTTCCACTCACTTTGGGTAAAAGAGTGATGAAGGGCTACTTAGCGCTTCTGTTACTGGTCAGCTTAGCATACGCGAGTGCCTTCACAAGCTTAATTTCTCAAGGCATAAACGACTTGAGCAAAATGATAACATGTCCAAAACTGGCTTGTCAACCAGCAAGGCCTTACTTGCTTAAGTACTTCTGGTTGACGAGCAACGCTGTGAAGGCTCTAGAGGCCTTAAAGATCGAAGACAAATTGATAAATGCAACTAATTCGCTGATGCAAACACTAGACCTAGAACTTAACGACAACCCCAACCCTGTCTTCATGCTTAGAGACTTGTGGACCACCGAGTACTACTACTCAGAAGCACTGAGAGAACTGAGTGTGTTTAAAGGATATTTAACGAACTTAACGAAGACTGTTAACTCCTTAAAATGTAAAAATGGTCCAGAAGCGGTAAAAGCTCTCATAACGCTCTTTAAGAGCAATGATGTACAACAGATACTCAACGCGACGAGCGCAATAGCACATACTGGCGGTTATGATAATGCAGTAAGATGCCTTTACAAGGCTTGGTTATTAAAGGTAGATGTTGAAGGATACAAGGAATACAAGCACAGAGAAGAGTTACTAAGGACTATGGGAGTTGGTTTGAAGGTATATAAGGAAAAGGCAAAGGTATACGTTAATAGCCTAAGCGGTTAACGCTCATTTTTCAATTACTATTATGAGTTCGTTACCCTCAACATCCCATTTCTTTCCTTCTAGTGGTTTCTCATTAACCTCTATCTCTTTAGCTCTAACTTCTCTGGCTATATAATTTTTGTGTCTCTCTATTGCTCTCTTTAGCTCCTCTGACGGTGTGTAAATTTTGACTTTGTTTACTACATAGTCCAACGGCAGATCCATCTCTTTTCTCATGACTTGTACTCTCCTTATTACCTCTTTTGCTAAGCCAAGTGCTTTGGTCTCCTCATCTAACTTCACTTTCACATAGACTTTAAGTCTTGGCGTCTCTATTATGTCGTACTCTCCTAGAGGTGGCTCGCTTACTACCTTTACTTCGTTTATGTTTGCGTATATACCTAACACCTTTGCTGCTTTCTTGACGACACTTTCGCTAGGCAAAGGTTTGTACACTTTCTCTTCAACTATTATTGGATTCCCGTTCTCATCTTTACCTATGACTTTCTCTCTCTTCTCTGCGGCTTCCTCTCTGTCCTTAATCACTATGAACGCTTCCGGCAAGGGCCACCTTCTCTTTATCTTCCTTTCAGTTCTCAGCGCTAAGATCCTTTCTGCAGCTTCTAGGAGTTCATCTACTACCTCGGCTTCTTCAGGATCATATAAGCTGTTCTCTTCTGGCCATAGTAACATATGGACGCTCTCCTCCTCAAAGCCCAAGCTCCTCTGAAATGATTGGTACAAGTATTCGGCCAAGAACGGTGTGAACGGTGCAGTCATCCTTATGGTAGCGTCGAGCACTGTAAACAATGTGCTATATGCGGCTAGCTTACTTGGACTTTCCTCTTCCTCCCAAACTCTGGGTCTCACAAGCGCTATGTACTTATGGCTTATTATTTCGTTAATGAAATCGTTTAAAGCTAATGCTGCATGGTGTATTGCGGACCTCTCTAATGCCTCGGTAACTTTCTCTATGTACTCATTAGTCTTAGCCAGTACCCAACTGTCCTCGGGCTCCAAGTACTTGAATCCTTCCTTCAACTTTTCTAAATTCCATTTATCTAGGTCCATGTAGCTCTTAGCAAATTTTACTGAGTTCCAGAGTATGTCCAGAGTTCTCTTAAAGCGGTTTATGTCTTTGGGGTCGAACCTCACTGAATCCCACGGGGACGATTTTATGGATAGGAAGAATCTAACTGGATCTACACCGTATTTCTCGAATACGTCTTTGGCCCAGACTACATTACCCTTACTCTTGCTCATCTTCTCTCCCTTTGCGTCTAGCACGTGACCTTGCGTCAGGACCCTCTTGTAAGGCACCCTGCCATGCCATGTTACACCGGTAACCAGCAACGTGTAGAACCATCCTCTAGTTTGATCTAAGGCTTCAGTAATCCAATCGTAGGGATATAGCAAGTTCCATAGATCCTCTTTACCTATCTGCCTTAGGGCTGCGGTATGAGCTACTCCGGAATCCAACCAAACATCCACTACGTAGGGCTCCCTTTTCATTTCAGCTCCACACTTAGGACAACGTATAACTACTTCGTCCACCCAAGGCCTGTGGTGATCTATGACCTTCTCGGGGTTCAGAGCTTTTTCCTTTAACTCTTTCAAGCTCCCAACTGCTATACGATATCCGCATTTTGGACACGTCCATATCGGTAATGGAGTTCCCCAGAACCTCTCTCTGCTTATGGTCCAGTCCCTAGCGTTTTGGAGCCAGTCCTTCATTCTGTCGTAAGCCCACTTCGGATGCCATATCACTTTGTCGTTTTCGTTGACGAGCCTTTCCCTTAGGTCTTCAACTTTAATGAACCATTGCTCGTCTGCATAGTACATCAATGGGGTACCACATCTCCAGCAATGGGGATATTCGTGTCTTATCTTGCCTACGTGAACAGCCAAGCCCTTAGCCTTTAGATCTTTTATTACTTGCTTCTCAGCATCCTTGAACCACATGCCGGCATACTTTCCGGCCTCTTCTGTGAAGTGACCATCCTTTCGTATAGGTCTGAACATCTGGACGCCCGCTTCTTTACAAGCCTCGAAGTCCTCTGCACCGTGAGCGGGGGCCATATGAACTATACCGGTACCAGATTCCATGCTGACGAAAATTTCCTTAACTATTTCTTCCTCTTTGCCTTTTAAGATTCTTCTCCTTATTATTGCTCCCTCTATAACAGTATGGTTAGGCTTCCTGTGTTCCTTATGTGCGGGAACCTCCTCTAAGAGTGGATGGATATATTCTTTGCCTATTAATTCCTCACCCTTGAACTCTTCAACTATTTCGTATTCTTCCAAGTTAACTTCCTTTGCGAACGGCTCCAGCCTTTTCTTCGCCAAAATCCAATACTCTTCTTTTCCGTTTTGGTTAACCCTTATCTTGACGTATGTTTCATTTGGATGAACTGCTGCCGCTTCGTTAGCTATTATAGTCCAAGGCGTGGTAGTCCAAGCAATTAGGTATACGTTTTCTTCATCCTTCAGTGGGAGCTTGAAGTAAAAGCTCGGATCCTCCACGGTCTTGTAACCTTGGGCGACCTCGTGAGAGCTCAGAGCGGTTTCGCACCTAGGGCATACCGCTACAACTCTGAAGCCTTTGTAAATTCGTCCATCTTCAAACATCTTTTTCAAGTAGCTCCAAGCAGTGTCCAAGTACCTCGGGTGTCTGGTCTGGTAAGCGTTTTCATAATCTAACCATAATCCCATTCTTTTACTGTCTTCTTCCCATCTCTTCAAGTAGAAGTCAACGAGCTTTTGGCATTCTTGGACGAACTTATCAACTCCATATTTGAGGATGTCCTTTTTGCTCTTAAAGCCAAGCTTCTTCTCCACTTCTAGCTCTACTGGAAGGCCTTGCGTGTCCCAACCAGCTTGATCCCAGACCCAGTAACCCCTCATCCTCCAGAATCTTAAGGTTACATCCTTGTAGGTTCTGCCTCTCATGTGACCTACGTGCATAAAACCGTTAGTGGTGGGCGGGCCTTCCAAGAAGCGGAAGAGCTTTACTTTGCCCCTCTTCTTGTTAAGCTCTTTAACTTTTTTATATATGTCATTCTCTAACCAAAATTTCATTACCTCTTCTTCAACCTTCAGTGGATCGTACCTAGGTCCTAGCTTCACTACCTTTGCACCCTTCTGACCCTATCAAGCGCTCAAAATATAGTTGTCACAGATGTTTCCACATGGTTAGGGGACTGAAGTCTTCAATAGGACAGACTTTGCCTTCCCTAACTCTAGCTATAGCTTTTCGTAGAGGAACTGCATCCAGAGCAACTGTCGTTAATAGGGATACTAGGCCCTTCCATCTTCCAAATTCCTTAACCTTTTCCCATTCTCCATAGGCTTCCTCAAAGACAGCCTTAAGCCATCTGTCCAGAATTAGCGCCGAATAGTCCCTACAACCAAAGAGTTTTATTAATCCTAAACTGTAGTCACCGATCCCTTTGACTTCCTTGAGTTCATCTACGTTATTACAATCAACATTGATACTTCTTAATCTTAGGATAGTTTTATACCTATAGCCAAATCCCGCCTTTTTCAATACGTTTTCGTTAACGTCTCCCTTCTTTGGGAATAGTAAATATTCTCTATCAAATACCTTAACCCTTTTGGACACTAGAACATGAAGCTTGTAGATGCTTTTCCAAGCTTGCTTGAAGCTGGCGTTTTGTTGAGCCACTGCTATAACCGAAGCTGCCCAAAGACTCACTTTCCTAGGCCTTAAGCCCGGATACCTCTTAGCTATACACCAAAGGAGTGGATCATACTTTATCATTTCGTAAAATTCCATCAGATCTTCGTTAACGCCAAAAACTTCTTCCCAACTCTCACCTTCTCCCCAAGACACTTCTCTTACTTCTCCGTTTGGACAGACTTTGTAAAGCCTGTTGCCGGCCTCCGCGTAGCCACAGAAACCATCAAATTGCCACGAAAACGAATAGAGGGCTAAACTCTCCTTCCTTATCATATGGGCTTCCTCCACATGTGATCGTTGAAGTCTTCGTCTAACTTTACGGAGCCGAAGCTGATATATGCGAGTTCGTCGTTAAAACAGCTCTTAACCTTCAATAACTTACGTCTATAGTCTATCTTTATTATCATCCCTAATTCCTCGTTTCCCTCTTTGTTTCCTAGCCCTACCAGTAAGCCCCTTTCTTCTCCCTCTTCCA
>JALWJF010000102.1 GCA_027081755.1 Desulfurococcales archaeon
TTGAGGATATGATATCTATCGCAGTTAACGTGTTCTCCAGCGTACTGGCCCTTCCTAAAGCTTTCAGTCCTTCCTCTGTAAGGCTCTGAACACCCATGCTAACTCTTTTCACTTTAATTGGGTCTATGTGCTCCATCGCTGATCGTTCAACCACGTCGTTGGGATTTACTTCTACCGATATTACGGGCTTCCACAGTCCCCACAGCACATCTATGAGCTCTCCTAGCATCTCTGGCATAACTGATGGTGAACCTCCTCCTATATATACTTCAGATATTTTAAATCCTAATGAATAAGCCCCATAGACGTCATTTATCAACTTCCTATAATACTTTTTGGCAACTTCATTGTTAAATGGATAACGTACAAAGTGACAGAATTTGCATAATTTGGCACAAAAAGGAATGTGTAAGTACAGCGAAATAGTATACTCTGGAATAAGCGGTTCCAACGGACGCGAAGCCTCTAGAGAAGAAAGCCAGCGTTCGACTCTTCTCCTGACCAATTTCGCGTGATAGTAAAAGAGTGGTGATAGCGACACTTCAATAACCGACTGGTCTGTCAGCACGCGTGGTTAATATGATGTTGTTGACTGCTCGATTAGCATACTAGGTACTTGCTCTTGTATCTATATCTCATTGCAAGCATTGATACCTTGGCAAAGCCTGGGGCGAGTCTTATCAACCATAGAGGCGGTTTGAACTCAAAGGTCTTGAAACCTAAATCCCTCAGAGTACCATCAACTGTATAGTACCACTTGCCCTCTTCTCCTTCCTTTATTCCCTTAGCTATGCAATGGACTGAAGAGGAACTGACGTTTGGAACTGGTATGGACCGTTTCTGAGCGAGGTAAAGGAACCTCCACTCAATATAATAGCCGGCCTCTCCCCATATAGCAGCCGGTCTTATTATTGAAGCACTATACCTCAGCGCAACTTTCTCTCCTTTTGCCTTTGTCTTAGAATAAGGACCCAATGGTTCGCATCCACTTAAGTGTTCTTCCTCTTCAACGACATATCCATTTTCAATACAACTCTCGGCTATTCCTACTGCAGCTACTGAACTTATGTAAACTTTCTTCAGCCCCAAAGAGTCAGCGGCCTTTAGTGCTTCCTCTGCCCTCACTACGTGTGATTCCCACATCTCTTTCTCGCTGCCCTTCAGTTTTCCAGCCACGTAAACCATTACTTCACAACCTCTTAGCGCATCTTTAAGTTCTTCTACTTCAAATTCTTTAACCACTCTAACATCAACCTCTTTAAAGTACTTTTTCAGAAACGGTCTCTTCTCTATACTGGACTTTCTGGCTATTATGCAAGACGGTAAGTACTTTACTAGGTTTGCACCCAGATAGCCCCAACCGCCTACTAACGCGTAAGCCAAGGCTTGGACTCCAAGAGTCTCCTTGTACCCAGATAAAGAAGGGTAGATGCTATGGAGGCCATGAATAGCTCTATCACTATATACAGATATGGGTTTATCGCTAGGAACGATGCAATTCCTACCGCATATGTTAAGGCGGATACCAGTATCCCATATCTTATTAGCTCTCCACCTTTAAGCTTGGAGAGTCTCCAAAGTCCTATGAAATACTCTATTACACCGACGAAGGCTATTATACCTCCCAATGGTGCTAACGGTCTTATTAGAGCTAGGGGTGTTCCTATGAACAATAATATTAGTCCCCACTTTCCGGGTGCATATTCCTTGTTTATTCTGGAGAGCTTAGAGAACCCCTTGTACAAATAGTAGGCTGACAGTATTATTAGAACAAAGTCAACTAGGGCTATAACCGGTAACACCAAGGTGATCACGAGTAAGAGCAGCGAAACCAGTGAGTACAAATATCCTCTATTCAAATTTCTCAAAGCTTCCTCCAAAGGCATCTCCGATGCTCGAAAAACTCTCTTTTTCAAAAAAGTCTTACTTACCCATTACTTTCAGATATTCCTCAACCCTTTCCTTGAATTTTTCAAAACTCTCGTCCAATGCTTTGACAAAAGCGGATCCCACTACAATTCCGCTAGCGCCACTTCTCAAAGCTTCTGGAACTTCTTCTAACTTAAGGCCAAAACCGACAACTATTGGCTTATTCACTAAAGCTTTCACTCTGTTTAACAAATTGGATATCCCCACTGGGAGGGGTATTCCAGTTGCAGGCCTAACTCCTAGGTACACTATCGGATTACTTAATTCTCCAACTTTCCTTATTATGTGATCCGGAGTTGTAGGGGAGACGAAGTAGACTACGTCTTTTCCCCTTTCTCTGGACTTCTTTGTTATCTCTTCAATCTCATCTACATAGTCTATAACAGCATCCGCAAATAACAATCCACCAGCGCACACTTTTCCTATGAACTTCTCGAACCTCTCCTTAACGTCCTCATAGTATGTCATAGCTATGAGTCTTTCTGGGGGAAAGAGTTTGCAAGCCTCGTTCATAAGCTCTTGAAAGTTATCCAAGGTAATGCCCATCTTTTTGACTTTTTCATAACTCCTCCTTATCGTTGGACCGTCATACTTAGCGAATGATGGGGGAATGCCTATTTCGACGAGTTCAGCCTTATCCTCCAAGTATTTCAAGGCTTTGAAGAAGGTTTCTGGATCCGGGTGACCCAGCGTTAAATAAGCCACCAACCAAGGCTTGGTCTCTTCCCTAACTCTTAACATTCTTTACCCTCCTCTTCTTTCTCGTTCAAGCTTAATTACCTCTAGACCCAGTTCTTCTGCAACCCTCTCATCTCTGGACTCTATTATAACCAACTCTGCATTCCTTGAACCTAATAACTCCTTTAGCATATCCAAGTATTCCTTGTCGCTGTATATACTTTCAATGAACACGTATGTTCCCTCACTTAAAGCCCATTTCAATAATTCCTCCTCCACTTCCAACTCGCTGCCCTTCAGTCCCCTACAGACTTGCATCTCTAACATCTCTCTGCAATTCTCCTTAGTGCCCAAGTAACCCCTTCCCGGAGGCAAGTATATCGCTAGACCTTTTTCCTTCCCAAACAGTTTAGAAGCCAGTCGATCGTAGGGATACGGTATTTCTTCATCCAAACACCACTTCCACATGCCTTTCAAAGAGTTTCCGTCACATTCAAACTTCACGAAGGACTCTTTCCCAGTCTTTATAGTTTCTTTGGTGCAAAGCTCATTTACATCAAATTTTAGAGGAGTTCCATTAACTTCTACTTCCAGCTTTTCCAACCTCAGCGCCTTTAATATAACCTTCATTGTTTCTTGGAGTGTATCTTTCAGATCATTGATCTCTATCTCAAACTCACATTCTACACATCCATCTCTTTTACATGGCCTTTCCTTAGATCTTCTCTTTATCTCGTCAATAAAAATAGTTATAGCAATATGAGCCAGAGGAGAGTTGGTGAGCAAGCCATATGATGCATAGAAAGTTCTTAAAAGCGCAGTCTTACCACTCTTAGAGGGACCAGTTAATAAGAAGGTACCCCTTTCTACCTCAATTCCGGAGGCCCTAACCTTCAATCCCCTTTACCATAGGTCTAAAAACAAAGAAAGGGAAAAAGCTACTGGGACTTGGTCTTCTTAGGTACCGCGGGGACGGGTAAGTATTCAACACCCGGTCTCTGGGGCTGAGCTTGCGGGTAGAGTTCCATTAGTGCCCAGACCTCTTCGGGTATCTCCTTCTTTACGGGCAATCCTAACTCCTTCAACCTCTCGTAGAAGAGTGGATAGTCGTGGGTGTACTTGCCCATAACTAGCTCATTGGCTATTTCTTTCGCTTTCTCTTCGCCGAGTTTATCCTTGAGCAACCCCACTACAAAGTCATACATCTCACTTAGAGCTTTCTCCGCTACGTCAGCATAAGTTAAGAAGATGTCCGTGGCCTCTTTGCCTTTTTCCTTTGCTACCTTTACTACGCTCGGAGATGGTACGTGTACTGGACCGGCAGCTGAGGGCATTGGTATCTGTGGGTCTAGTGGACCTAAAGCGGCGGCCGGTCCCACCCATATTTCGTCTGCTGCTAACGCTATCAAGGTGCCGCCACTCATGGCGTAATGAGGAACTACAGCAACTTTCTTTGCCGGATGATCGTGGAGTGCTTTAGCTATTTGTGATGCAGCTAGCACCATACCCCCTGGGGTATGTAAGATCATCATTATTGGAGTATCCTTGGGAGTGCTGTGAATGGCCCTGACGACGGCCTCGCTGTCCTCTATATCGATGAAGCGGTATATCGGTATTCCGAAGAACCCTACCCTCTCTTGTCTGTGGATTAGTGTTATTACTCTATAACCGTATTTCTCCTCTATTTTCTTAAGTAATGCCAGTCTGGCAGCTCTCATTCTCTGGTATTCTAGAATAGGTTCAGTAATGATAGTCAATAATAGTAACCAAAACAGAAGCCCTATTATATCCACTCTCTTTTCACCAGCCTAGGGAATTGAACAGTACTTATCAGCTTTGGGGGAAAGGCCATGAAGTGTATAACACTAGGTGAGCTAGCGGTAGCACTCGCATTGGCCTTGATCATTCAGAGCGCTTACTTCGTCTTGATATATGGCTCTTCTTTTGCTGTGTATGAAATAGCTTCTTTGGCCATATTTTATTTCTCTGTGATACTAGGGATAATGATCTTTTATGCCTTAAGGGGTGTGCTGAGATGAGAACCTTTATTATCATATTCGTCTCGCTAACGCTTGTTCTCGCGCTGAAGGTCACCACCTTACCGAATTTTTACTTCACAATAGGAAACTCGCCTCTTGGTCCCTTTAAGGTCGTTAAAGGTAACGGATTAGTTCCTGTTGCTTTAGTCCCATACCAAGTTGTGGCGGGATCGAGCGGATCATGTGTATATGGTTGGTGGAAAGACTTACTCGGATCAGAGCAAGCTAACGAGGCGGGCATAACCGGTAAGGGCGTTAAGGTTCTAATAATAGATTCGGGAGTAGACGAAAAGACAATAGAGAATTTCTTTGGCAGGAAAGTGGATTGGTATTACAACGCTTCTTATGAAGCTTATAAGAGCTTTTGTACTTCGCCAGACGCTAAGTTCATAACCTACAATAACATTACCTTCTGTATAATTAGTGAAGATACGCTAGGTTGGAGAAAGATCTATTATGCTGTCCCTCTGAATTCCACCACCGACATATTCGGTCATGGAACTGCTGTAGCTTCCATGATCTTATCAATAGCACCTAACGTCACCCTATATGTGGCTAAAGTAGGTATCGCTGTAATTGTGACAGACCAGAATGGTAAGGTATTACAAGTGGATTACGCAGTTGATCCCGTTTCCTTGTCACTGGCTCTGTATAAGGCCACTTTGGGTCCGGACGGAAAACCTAACACTTCCGATGATCCCGATTTGGTTAACATGAGTCTGGGGTCCGTCACAGCAGTTGAACATCCATTTGTTATAGACTTGCTAGGGGATGCCCTTGAATACTATTTGATAAAGATGCCAATAGACATGGCAAGCAGTAGAATGATATTCATAGCAGCTGCGGGCAACGATGCTGAAAACATACCGGCGACACCAGCCATATATCCAGACGTGTGGGCCATCTCAGCTGTAAGATATGATAATGGAAATTTCGAGCCAGCATTTTACACGAACAGAGGTTTGGGTATAGACTTTGCCGGAATAGGGAGTGGCGTTTATTTGCCCGTTCCGAACTACTCTAGCATAGCCAAGTTGATCCAAGATCCTTGTGCCAAAGAGGGCAACGGTTATGTAATGCTGAGGCTAGACGGGACTTCCTTTGCAGCTCCAATGGTAACCGGAATTGCAGCTTTGTACCTCCAACTGGGCATAAGCAAATCTTCACTAAGGTCTGAGATGAGTAAGTATGTCATAGATGTTCCTCCAACCGGGAAAGATATCTATACTGGTTATGGTATACCCAAAGCACCTCCATCAACCCTAATAGCTTCGAGTAGCTCTTCGAGCGGCATAAGTGGTGTGTGGCTCCTAGCAATATTCTTAGGGGTCTTCCGAAGAAGAACACAGAATAGTTCTTGAAGTTTCCTACGGGCTCTTTCGGGGACTTAGAAATTGGACATAGAGAGGGTAGCGAAACTAACGTTCATCATAGCTCTATCACTAATAGTGCTGTCATCTATTGCTATATACCTAGTGATAATTAGATACAACGTCATTGTGTCGTGGAATGGTGTTGTAACCGTTAGAAGTGGGAATTATAAGATCAGTTATGGTATGGCATTCTTCGACCAAAGACCCATGATCGTCTATGAAGGTAACCAGCACTTGATATCACTCTTCTCAATTGGATTAAGCGACTTGAACAGCATTTATGGTGGCAAAAGAATAGGGAAGACGTGGATCCCCAAAGTCAGTGTGGACAATAAAAACTTGACCATAATTGCCAAATATGATCCCTTCACCAAGTATGTCTATGTTAAGAATAACACGGTAATAATAGCATGGGAAAATGCGGAAAAGCTTGAAAGGATCACATTCGAGCTACCCCTAATATATAAGGCAAAGAAGATCAAGAACGGTATATTCTTGACATCAAAGGATATACTCGGTATGCCCGTAAATGTAATTATAAAATTCAAAGGATGTGTGGTTACACATTATTATGCATCAATAATTACCGGGGTTCTATACAAAACCTCTGGAAATAGCTTTTCCTTCGACGTTGTTTGTAATAAGAGGGCATTGATCGAGGTAAGAATCCTAGACAAAGGAGCAAAGTTCTTACCTTTCCCCCTCCTATCACTCTTTCCCTTATATGTCTCTATTGTGGGCCTTATTGTATGGTACGCTTATTTTAAGAGGAAAATAAGCCTGAGCAAAGGCATGATGTTAATATTTATAATAATTGTTACACTCGCTGGAGGAATAAGTGCCCACCATTGGGATTTATTGATGTTCTACTGGTTTTCGAAGTTTGCTTACCATCTCAAAGACCCGTATGTGTGGACTTATGATAATAGCATGTTGATAAGGAAATACAGCCCTAACCCTCTGGCATTCTTTCCCGGATATGCCTATTTTCCTCATCTCTTGTTTTTATTAATACCCTTTGGTCCCATAGATGGGCTAATCGGTAAGTACTACATACCTCTGAACCCTCTCTCCTTAAAACTAGCTTTCGTGCAACAACTCTTCTTCAAACCCATTACCATTCTATACTATATATTTGTAAAGGCCTACTTAATGTTGTTTGTTGCTTTGACCTCATTTATAATCGCTAGATACTATGACAAGAGGAGAGCTTGGCTGTTTGTTTTGGGCCTTCTAACGCTGTCTATAACGTTAGAGTGGGGTATGTATGAAGCCCTACTCTTGCCGTTCTTGATCACATCATTAGTCTTAATTAAAAGAGAGGGTAGAGTGAAGCAGTTCTTGTCCGGTTTTCTTTGGTCAATAGGGTCTGCCAAAATATATCCTCTACTTTCGGTACCTTCACTCCTAATTTTAAGTAAAGATCGCAAGTGGTGGTTGTTGGGCCTTTTAGTGGCTCAGATCCCGACGTTCTACTTCTTAATAAAAGAACCTATCCCTTTCTTATACTCTACTATACTGTTCCACACACATAGAAACGTTGGCGACGTGAACTTCTATCCGAGCTTCTTATTAGAACCCCTTAAGCTTCTCTGGTTTGGAAGTGTGGGCTCCTTTGTCGAGGTGATCTTATTACTCATAACCTACTACTTCACTTACAAGTACAGACCTTCTCCAGAGAAGGCTGCACTCTTACCTCTAATTCCGTTCGTCATGTTTAATAGGTTAGTGTCTCCTCAGCATTACCTAACTCTGGGTACCTTGGCCCTCTTAGCCGGTTTCGAACAAGCTTTCTTTGTCTATGGTGTTTTGATATTTCTTCACATAAACTTCGTAATGCCTACGGTAGTATACTTAGTTTACCATTGGGCATCTTATTCGTATTCAAGGAACAACTTTTTGCTAAATCCCAATTCTCCATTGATAACTCTAATGATGACCATAATACCGGCTGTGCTATATCCTTGGATATACTTATTGCTAGTAACTACTAACATAAAGGTATACGTTGACTCTCTTAAGGCAAAGCTAGGTCAAAGTAGAGGAAGCGTGAAAGCTTGAGGGCACTGCTTTCTACCAAACCAGACGAAAAAGCAATTAGAATAGCAAGGAAGATAAAGGAGAAACTGGAAAGGGTAGGGATAAGTACTTGTACTTTGGGCGCATGCAATCCTTGTGCAATGGACTTCATAGTTGTCGTTGGGGGCGATGGTACCCTCCTATATACTCTCTCGAAGGCCTCGTGCAAAACTCCTCCCGTAATAACTGTCAGGGCCGGTAGAAGGGCATTCTTGCTTGACCTAGAGCCGGAGGAGTTCGACTGGGCGTTAAGAAGGTTCTTAGAGGGAGACTACTACAAGGAAGTGCACAAGAGGCTCGACATCGAAGGCACATACGCTTTGAATGAGGTAGCTGTTTTGAGTAAGTGGAGAAGGGTGACCAGAGTAAACGTATATGCAGATGAATATAAGGTCTATGAGGGATTGGAGGGGGATGGAGTAATAGTTTCCACAACCGTTGGTTCCACAGCATATGCCCTCTCAGCCGGAGGGCCCCTAGTAGATCCTAGGGTGGAGGTCCTCTTGATAGTTCCCGTGAACCCCATCCAACTAAATGCCAGAAGCATAGTACTGCCTTCCTTCTCTAAGGTGAAGGTGGAAGTTACCAGAAATAGGGAAGAAACTATAGTGCTGGCCGATGGTATAACTGAGCTGGAAAAGAAAGACTTGGTTATAACGCTAAAGGGGCCAGAGGTGACGTTTGCCAGATTTAAGATCCGCGAGTTCTATTCAAAGCTTATAGAGTTGCGCTCCTTCTTCTCCAAGGATTGAGGCTTTGAAAGTACCGATCCTCCTAATTGCTCACGGAAGCAAGAACAAGAAGTTCTATGAAATGGTTGAAAGGGCAGCTGAAATGCTTAGGGACCTCCACGGCGGTAAAGTTGTGGTCGGCTACTTGATGGGTTCACCGAGCATAGAGGATGCAGTTAAAGAAATAGAAGAGGACACCTTCGTTGTAGTTCCTTTCTTCATCTCGGAAAGTAGTCATGTCGTCAAGGACGTTAAGGAAAGGGTTAGGAAAGCTTCAAACGGGAAGAAGGTAATATATGCAAAGCCCCTGGGAGACCACCCATTGGTGGTGAGGGCCTTATATGAGAGGTTCTTGGAAGCTCTACAGCTTTACGGCGAAGTTCCACGCGAACGTACAGGCCCTCCATAAGGGTACGCTAGAGGTGACGTGCGAGGACAGACTAACTCCCAGAGGAGATTGTATTGTACTCACCCATTCTACTCACGAGCCCAAGATTTTAGAAGAGATGTGCGAGAACGGGAGAGAGGCATACTTGATAGTAACTACCAGGCTTGGTTCCTTTTGGGTAAGGGGTATATGTGCTCCAAGAGCTATAGGGTGTAGCTTTGTGGTAAGGAAGAGTTATTCAGCAACTCCTAGAACCTTGATGGTCAATGCCGATAAGGCCTCTTCTGATCTACCCAGAGATCTAGTGCACAGAGCGAGGCTTTGGGGGCTAAAAGCTTTTGTGGTTTTAGCCGTAAACGAGGGCTCCGTGTAATATCAGTAGTCCCAGCGCGCCGCCTAACGTGATTATAACTGCTACTAAACCTATCTTAAACCATTCCCAAAACGTTACGTACTTTCCTTGTTTCTCCAATATCCCTAAAGCCACTATGTTAGCAGTGCTTCCGATCATTGTCATGTTACCTCCCATAGTTGCACCGTAGAGCAACGCCCACCACAGTAGATCTCCTCCTGGCAAACCTATCTCTATTAGCGTCTTCACTACCGGGCTTAGCGCTACTACCACTGGCATATTGTCTAGGAACGCTGAGACTATTGCTGATATTGCAGCTATTAATATCGTTAGCGTTATAGTTGAGGAGAAGTTCAAACCTCCAACGCTTTGCACTAAGGCATATGCCATCTTGTCCGTCACACCGGTATAGCTCAGTGCGGAAGCTATTGCAAATAAGAACATAAAGAACACTAAAGTCCACCACTCAACCCCTTTCTCTATTAGCTCCCTAGGTTCGTGATGCATAAACATGACCAAAGCAGCTATTGTTATTGGTCCGAAGATGAGTACGGCGTCAGGAGTTATTTCGCTGTGAATGCTCTTTCCACTCATTAATCCGTAAAGACCGCCTAAGGCCAAGTTTATTGCCTTAGCTATTTCTGTGTGAAGCGCAACCACGAGTAGCACTGCTATAAAGAATGCCCACCCCCTCTTGAACAGCTTTATCTTCTCTTCTACCCTCTTCCTCTCTGATTCGTCCAGCTCCCCTCTCTTGTATTTCTCATAAGCCTCAGAGGTTATCCCTAGGGCAGTCCACTCATCTAAGACGAGTCCCGAACCTTTTTCCTTCAGCCTTCTGAATAATCCTACTCTGCCAAGCCAAGCTACACCTATTGGGACTAGGAGCATCAACGCTAACAACGAGCCTGGAGTAGCCCATTCTAAGAACTCCGTAAAGGTTTTCCCGGATTGGAGAGCGATGTAAATACCTATGGGGTTCCCTATCATTGTCGCTGAAGAACCTAAGTTAGTCGCTAGCACTGTATAAATCACTAAGGGTATTGGATTGAATTCCAAGAATCCCGCTATTGAAAGGACTACTTTGGTTACGAAAACTATGCTCGTCACTTCGTCGACTAGAGCTGCCATTAGCCAGCTCAATAAACTTATTATTAGGATAAATCTTAACGGCTTAAACTTGCTCAGCTTCACGAGCTTTATAGTTATCCATCCTAGCACGCCTACCTCGCTCAAATACTCCACGATAACCATCATTGAAATCAAGAACAATATTAGCCCTAGTTCCATGTGTTCCAGAATCATTTCGAACGGAGCAGCGCCCAAGAAGAGGAGTAGGGCGACTCCTATCATTACAAAGGTTAGTCTCTTCCTCCAGTATAGCAGTGTCCCCAGCACAGCATCAACGAAAACTGTTGTCGCCAGCGCTTCGGCGAAAGCCACCACGGGAGAGTTGATGTTAGCTTTGCAAGTAGTTTTGAAGTGGTATTTCTTTGAGAGTTCTAAGAGAGGGCAGTGTTTCATGGCAAAGGTCTCGTGAATTTTCTCAATTGCCTTTGCTAAGGGTCCTTGTGGAGGAGGCACTTTAAACATGTCGAAAGCGATCCATGATACAACGAATGTTATTATAGTTGCCAAGATGAGCATCCTTAGGTTTCTTTCCATGTTCACATGCCTACTGATGATAAGGTGGGGGGTTTACATTTTGCTCCTTTACCCCAGAGATCATCATCTATCAGCGAGCATGACTGGCGTCATCGCAAATATGCGGGTTCGTTAACGACCTCCGTCACTAAGACATCTCCAAAGGGCTTTAACGTTTCCTCCACTTCTTCCACCTTGTCGTCATCTACGAGAGCAACTATTGAAGGTCCGTTGCCGGATATAGAAGCGGAAAGGGCTCCTGCCTTCAAAGCACTAGTTATAGGCTCTAAGTTATAGCCTAATGCTGCACCAACTAAAAGACCATTAATTGTCATTGCCTCAAACACTTCACCTTTCTTTAGTAATTCATAAACCTTCTGGAATTCTTTCTTGTATACTCCCAGTCTAACTTTTATCTCTTTGTAATCTATACCCCTACCTCCCTTTGGGAGTACAACTGCCTTAATATTTAATGGAATCTTATCCTCAACAATCATTTCCTTGTTGTCGGTTATTACCAAGCCACCCAAGAGACTAGCAGAAGCGTCGTCAAATGCCCCGGTTACGGTGACTTTCGCTCTCTTGGCAGCTTCGACTGATACTTTAAGGATTTGGTATGGACCGACGTTTAGTCCACATAGCTTAAAGAGCGCTTGGGTAGCGGCATTGGCAACGGCTGAAGACGACTTCAAACCCCCCGCTTTGGGCAAGGAGCTCCTGACTTCGAATTTGATTGGGGGCAAGTCACACCGTTCTTTAACGACATCATAGACAAACCTCAAGAGACCCTCTGCTTGGAGATGCTCTGATTCTTCAGCAATCACCTCTACTGGTAGGTTTAATGCAAAGGCTGATCCTTTCCACGTGGCTATAGCGTTTAGTACGCTTCCTCCGCCGTAAGCAATGGCTTTGGTTTTCATAACTTTCCCAAACCTTTAACATAGTATTAGATAAATTATTTTTGAGAATAACACTCATAGGGGAAGTGAAGGTTGAGTATTAGCGAGATAGTCTCAAGGAAGTTAGAGAATGCTGCTGCCGATGTAAAGGTAAAGGACGACAAAGTGATCTTGACAACTACCAACGGTTGCATACACATCTTGTCCTTAGAGGGCGATGAGATAAATAAGAAGTGCTTAGATATCTCATTGAAGAGTGCGGATGTTGATGGAGAAATAGTGTATGCTATAGGCAAAGATAATATGTTGAGAATCATTAAGGGAGACGAAATAACTAAGGTTAGACTCGGCTTTAGTGCAACAAGGGTATTCGTAATAGATGGCAAGGTATTGGTGTGTGGCGATAGGTGCGACATGTTTGAAGGAGGTAAGAGGCTGTGGAGCATCAATCTAGGACAAGTATTAGGGAAGGTAAGGAAGGAAGGGGAAAGATTATACGTACCTGATAATGTGCTTAAGAGGGTACATTTCATTAATATGAATGGGGAAAGGATAGGATATATAAACGTAAATGAGAAGGCCTTCGATTTGGATATAGATGAAGAGAGAATATATG
>JALWJF010000103.1 GCA_027081755.1 Desulfurococcales archaeon
CGAGGACCGCTTTCTTTAGTGTATCTTTATACTTTTGTTTGCCATTTTCTTCGAACATTTCAATGAATTCTTTGAATCTCTCATCTATTGGTATTTCTTGAACAAATTCTTCAGTTATCATTATTCGTTCACCCCTAATACGTTCTCTTTCCAAACTTTGATATCATCTTTAATCTCGTTAATTATAGACAGTTCTTCTGGTGCGAGCTTTTCGTTCAGTTCAACAGGTACTTCGCCTAACCCTAGCATTAGTCTCAAACTTTTCATGAGTCTTATGTTAGCTAATTCATTAATTTGGTTCTTTAACTTTTCTAAGTTCATATATTGAATTATTAGACTTTTCTTATCTTGAATCTCCGTTATGCTTGTTTCCTCAAACCTTTTTAGGGCTAGTTTGACGTACTTGTAAAGTTTTTTATCAATATCCTTAGGATAGTCATCCAAATTTTTCTTCTCTAAGAAATTATAGCTACTTACTTTCTTCAATATATCATTTAGCGTCATCTCTTTAACGAATTTTGCATAACCTTTAGCAACCAGATACTCTGCCAACCATCTAGGTAATTCGACTTCCATACCTTTTCCCAGTCGCAGAAATGTTTCTCCAGTGAACAATTCGCTTATGTCACGAGTTATCATAACCTTTATCTTTTCTTCCATAAACATTTCTTGCTCTAACTTAAGCATGAGTTCAAGTCTCAAGCGTTGATACCCTATCTGATTATAGGAGCTATGACATGTTTAATAACGGGAAGGGTGGAGCTAAAACTTTCTCAAGGCTCCTCAGTTTTATGCGCTCTTCTCTGGTTTGATATTAGGGTCTAACTTTGAGTAGCGCCCTTGAACTCCTATGGGCTGAAAAATATAGGCCCAAAACACTAGACGAAATCGTTGACCAAGAGGAAATAGTATCTAGACTGAAGAAGTTCGTAGAAGAAAAGAATGTTCCTCACATGCTCTTTGCAGGACCTCCGGGAACAGGTAAAACTACTGCAGCACTAGCATTGGCCCACGATCTCTATGGTGAGCACTACAGACAATATCTCCTAGAACTTAATGCGAGTGACGAAAGAGGCATAGACGTAATAAGAACTAAGGTAAAGGAATTTGCCAGATCTAAGACACCGCCGAATGTGCCCTTTAAACTAGTACTATTGGACGAAGCAGATAACATGACTGCTGACGCTCAGCAAGCATTGAGAAGGCTCATGGAACTTTACTCGGCAAATACTAGATTCATTCTTATAGCAAACTTCCCAAGTAAGATAATAGAACCCATCCAATCCAGATGTGCTTACTTCCGATTTAAGCCATTACCCAAGGACAAAGTAGTTGAAAGGCTTATGTACATATGTAAGAATGAGAAGGTGCATTGTGAAAAAGATGCCTTGGAAGAAATCTATGAACTCTCAGAAGGTGATATGAGAAGGGCTATAAACATACTTCAAGCTGCCGCCGCCCTAGGCAAAGTAACAAAGGAGAGCGTTTACAAAGCAATAGGATATGCAAGTCCAAGCGATATAGAAGAGATAATTTATACCGCATTGAAAGGTGACTATAACAAAGCCGCGAATAAGCTAAGAAAAATAATGATTGAGTACGGTCTGTCTGGAATCGATGTTATAAAGAGCATTGCCAGAGCTCTTAACAGCAAGAGTTTTAGCGACTTACCAGAAGAACTAAAAGTTCTCTTAATGGACTACATAGGTGAGGTCCAATTCCGTCTAACAGAAGGAGCCGATGATGAGATACAACTTCAAGCACTTCTAGCTCGTATGGCCCTTTTAGGTAAGAGGTTTAGGTGATAGCTTTTGAGGAAAGTTGCTCTACCTTGGGTCATTAAGTATAGACCCAAACGAATAGAGGATGTAGTTAATCAAGAGGAAGCCAAGAGTATCTTAATACCTTGGATTAAGAAGTGGTTGAGCGGAACTATACCAGAGAAGAAGGCAGCACTTCTCTATGGTCCACCTGGTGTCGGAAAGACAAGTTTGGTAGAGGCTATATGCAACGAATATAAGCTAGAGAAAATCGAAATGAACGCCAGTGACTTTAGAAGGAAAAAGGACATTGAAAGGATAGCAGTAGCTGCGGCCACCAAAAAACCCCTTCCTCCTTGGAGGGGAAGACTCATACTTCTCGATGAAGTAGATGGTTTATCACCGAGAAGTGATGAAGGGGCTATAAGCGCTATTCTAGAACTCATTGACAAAGCAAAGAACCCTATAGTGATGACTGCAAACGATCCTTGGGGTCAGCACCTAAGACCTATTAGAGATGTGAGTATAATGGTTCCTTTTAAGAGGATATCAAAAACTAAAGCTAGAGAGTTCTTACTTAAAATATGTGAAAATGAGGGTGTTGAATGCGATATTAAAGCAATAGACTATATCATTGAGAAGAACAAGGGTGACTTGAGAGCTTCAATAAACGACCTCCAGGTACTGGCAGAAGGTTACGGGAAGGTTACATTTGATATAGCCATACATGCATTAGCGGAGAGAGACAGACTCTTAACACCTTGGGAAATGCTCCAACATCTCTTCTATGCAAAATATGCTTGGCAAGCCAGAAAGGCTGTGACTAGCACTGACCTTGATTATGATACACTATTCCTTTGGATTGCAGAAAACGTTCCTAAGCAGTATGGAGATGATTTGTATGACTTATGGAGAGGCCTTGAAGCGCTTTCAAGGGCAGATGTAATATATGGAAGGATAAAGAAGAGGATGAACTGGTCATTATTACCATATTTCTTCAATGCACTAGGCCCCGGAGTTGCATTTGCACAGACAAAGAAGCATAGAAGAGCTAAGTGGAGTTACCCAGAGAAGATAACTTTCTTAGCTAGAACAAAAGAGATGAGGAGAATTAGAGAGGAACTTGCATCTTATTTAGCACGAAGTCTCCACTGTTCCAAAAGCTATGTAAAAGCCGAAGTAATACCACTTCTAATGTTCCTAGCGAGAGAAAGACCACAGGTATTTGCAAAATTAGCGATAGGCCATAAACTAACTGATGATATGATCCGATACCTAAGCGGAAGCAAATATAGGGAAGTTAAGCAATATAT
>JALWJF010000104.1 GCA_027081755.1 Desulfurococcales archaeon
CTATGGGACAGGGGCAGGTGCGGATAACACTATTGTTATAGTTTTGGGTGTGATTACAGAAAATATAGTAACAGGATTTCGTTCATGTCTTGATAAACTTAAGAACAAAGATATGATGTCCGGTAATTTGCTTATGAATTATTGGGACTACAACGTTCACAGCTATCTTCAATACTGCCTTATTGAAGCCGCTGAAAATGCGGGCTTGATGAGCACACCTGAATGTTAAGCTTAGACCTTCTAAACCTATAGATAGGCACGATGTAGATCCTAGGCTTAGAGACGGGGAAACTAGATACATAGGAACTATCAGGGTTGACGCGGGTTTTCTTGAAGGAGGCAGCTTGTAGGTATAGGAAAAGTCTACGCCTGACGAAATACACGGGTGTTTGCCCTCAAAGCAATTAGAGGGTCCGTGGGTTACACTATACAATAAACTTCTTATATAATAGCTAAGTCTGGATTAACTTATGAATAAGTTATGAAAAAGACGTAGTGTTCATCATACTAGCAATGGGATTGTGGACGCTACCTCGATGAAAAGATGCGAAAAAGAAGACACTTCAGGAATAATATAGGTGCTGGAAGGAGGTAGTAAAACATTTATCGAGGTACGAGAAGGTAGCAAATAGTATACATTAAAAACCAGGTGATGATATTAGAGGCCGAGATACCAAGCAGTAAATAACTACAGAGCCTACTTATCACCATTAACTATGGTCTCAGCATTCTCTGAAGACTTTAAGGAAAGTTCCCTATAAAAACACCATGAGAACTACTTCCTCTGGTGCAGGAATTCTGCAAGCTGTTCTAGGGTAACGGAGATGCACGGCATATTCTTAACCTTCCCCTATCCTGAAGCTCCTCTTAGGGTAGTAGTTCCAGCCTAACAGCTCCGCTATGCTCTTCAAATCCCCAATATCTCTAATCACCCTTCTAAGCTCTTTCACAAACCTGCTCGTTATCAGAACTTCATCTCCCTTAAGCTAGCCCACGGTAGCAGGTTGTTCTCCTACTGTGCGTACACGCTCGCTAAACGTTGCGTCGTGGCGCGGCAGGAATCTGCGCCTTTCAACAGCACCTTCCTCATTATTTACTTAGTCGATAACTTCTATTCTCTCTATAAACCTAGGTACTCCTGTAATCATTTCCTTTTCCTTTCGATAAAACTCTAGATTATAGAGTAAAGAAGACATATAGGGAAAAACTCTCGTCCTCACTTATAAGTTGTGTTCAAATACGTACTTATCTTGTCTATGTAATTCATTGTATACCATGAAAGGTCGTATATATCCGTCTGTCCCTTTTACATGAATCTCGTCTACCAATATCGCACTGATCGTAGTTTACTCTTCTCTATATCTATTAATTGTCAAGCCTAGTATATATTGAGCATAGATAGAATATGAGTGTTGAAACAAGTCTATTAGAGATTCTCAACGAGTATGCGCATCATTGATGAAATTGTTCTTGCTACATCGGGTTTAATTACGGTTTTCCTACGTCCATGATCATATTTCAAATCGCTTAGATCAATAGCCATATCAATAAATATATTAAGGTATTTTGATAAAGGTATTTTCCCTGCTAGGAGTCTTTCTAAGAAGTGTAACCGTCTCTTTGGTTCTCTAACATTGTATGTTAGTAGTAGATAGACAAGTACAGCATAACCTATATCGGCAGGAAGCTCTACAATTATCTTGTTACCGCTTTTTGAAGCATTATATTTTAAAGCATATGCATCCAACACAGACATTATGCCATTGAACATTTCGCTGGCACGTTCTCCTCTTATCCTTATAAAATCTTTTGAGTCTGGAGTTGGTTCTCGTAGAGCTAACTCGCTTCTCTTACCGCTATTCACGTATATCAGGAAGTACAAATTTTTACCCATGTATATCTACCCCTATACAATTAGTAGTGAAGCAATTACGCTAAGAAAGTGAGGCCTCCAGAAGTGTTTCATCTCATATAAACCCATACCTCTCTCTATAACATCATAACCATGGTCTGAAAGCACCATTACCACTCCGCTAAACCCGTTTTTTAGCTGAATGATCTTGCTGTATAACCTGGAAGTTAATTTATACATTTCATCTACAATGTCAGTGGCATGCACATTTCTTAATCGATGAATAGTTTCGTCATAACCTCTAAAAACAATAGCATCTTTTGCATGTACCTTTTCAGCTATTTTGCGAGCGATATCTTTGAGCGTGAGGCTAGTGCTCTGAAAATAGCTATGTGGTTCAAGGATGAACTTATACGTTTCCGTGATACCACCCGGATTAATTAGAGGAGTTATAAAGAGTTCCATGTATTCTTTATATTCTTTCCTTAATCTGTAAGCTATGTAAATGGCGTCGGCAACCGACATTCCGTCGCAGATTATTACGTATCTTGGATTGCTTTCAGGGACTTCAGCTAGGACCATGTAGGCTCTTCGAAGCATCTCTTGCGCTAATGCATGAATATCAGCATTATGCTCATATATTACTTCACTAACGTGATCCAAAAACTTTCTTGCATACTGTAGTACGCCCAATAGCCGAGCATCTTTGTGTAGGTTCGTCGATAGAAGAGGCTCGCGGTGAGCGGCTTGGTAGAATATCTCAAAGATTACTTTGTATTCTTCCTCATGATCGCCAAAGCCAATATACCGAGTAAGCATACTAAGAAGGCCATGAAACTCGTTTATCAATAGTGATGTTACTTCTAAAATATCATCCATGCATCTAACACCGTCTAAACTTCACCCTTGACTTTCTATGAGCCTAACCCTAGTTGGTGATAACCCTATCTTCTTAACTACCTGTAGGGTTGCATCCTTTTCAAACACTTTAGCTAAATGCACTACCAATCTACAGGAAGTTACATCATTTCTATAACGATTAAGATATTTAACGAGATGTTCAGCAAGTTCTGAGATCTTATTTGGAGAGCCCTTAATGCTTATTTCGGTATCAGAACCCACTTGTACCTCAACATATAACGACCTAACTTGTTGTGCAAATTCTCTAATACGG
>JALWJF010000105.1 GCA_027081755.1 Desulfurococcales archaeon
TCTCCGGGAGCCAAATCTTAGCCTCCTCCTTGTCGGGTCATTGCCCCTTATCTCACCTCATTTACGGGCTCTTTCTCGAAGGCCAAGCTTACGTGTTTCTTTGGTCCGCTACAACAAAGGTCTACTACGTTCAAAACAAATGCCAAGACCTCACTTGCAAGTGGAACGCAACATTAAAGCTGGTCAAGAAGTTAGTACTATATGCCTTCTTGATTTTCTTTATCTTGGCAATAGTTGAAGTTGCAGAGGTGAAAGCATTTGCTTAGCTCGAGGGCTTTACGAACGATAGTGATAAATGTTGGTATTGCCTTAGTCATTATAGTTTCCATCATAACGGCGAGCAGCATAGTTAAGGCCTTAGCGGGGCTTCGCTTAAGCGGTCTAGTCTTTAGCGGCATTAAGTCGGTTGGCTCAACAACGTTTTTCATCTCTGTGGCGTTAGCTTCTGCAATCCATAGGTCTTTTCCGCCTAAGCACGATAAGCCCGAAGACTTCGAGAGGCTTTATACTGAAGGCCCCTACCAGCTATGCAGACATCCCTTCTACTTCTTCCTAATGCTCATTCAAATTTCAATACCGCTCATCTTCCTGAGCGCTCCGGGATTGCTATTAGCATTAGCCTTCGTTCCGTTATGGTATACCTTAGCAAAGGTGGAAGAGGAAGAGCTCATCAATTACTGGGGTACCATGTATTTGGAGTACAAAAAGAGAGTACCTATGCTAATACCTCTCAAGTTACCTCGAGGATAACGCGTTCAGTACGTCTTGGCAACCCTTATTATTGCCTTAGCCGGCTTGCCACACACTGGACACTTCTTTTCCTCTATCTTCCCGTTCAACTTGAAGTCCTTGTCCAGAGGTATTCCTAGGACCCTCCCGACCTCTTCATCTATCTTTAGGCCACACTCCTTTTCCCCACACCAAGGCATCTCTACCACGTACCTCTCCTCCACAAGCCTCTTTGCTTCCTCTAAGTCTTCCGTGTACTTTATCCTGGACTCCATGAACTCCCAAGCCTTCTTCTTTATATTTTCTAAGAATTCCTCGCTCATTTCTCTTAGCTTCGTATCCAGCTCGCTTTTCTTCACTTTCACCCTCTTGCCCAAGTCCCTTCTTGCAACGGTAAGCTCTTCTCCTTCAACTTCCCTCTTTCCTATTTCAATCCTGAAAGGAACCCCTCTGAACTCCCAGTAGTAGTACTTGCTTCCGGGAGTTAGTTCCTCTCTGTCATCCAGCTTAACCCTCCAACCCTTCCTCTCTAACTCTTCCTTAACCCTCTTGGCCTCCTCCATTACCTTCTTGTTCATCTCCTCGTCCTTCTGAGGTATTGGAACTATTACCACTTGTATTGGAGCTACCTCCGGAGGCAAGATCAAGCCTCTATCGTCGCCGTGAACGGCTATTACGGTAGCTATTACTCTATCTGAGAGACCGTAGGAGGTCTGCCAGACCAAGTCCATTTCTTCGTCATCCCTCTGGAACTTTATCTCGAACGGTATGGAGAAGTTTTGGCCTAGGTGGTGGACGGTTCCTATTTGCAGTACCCTTCCGTCGGGCATTACGGTATCAAAGGCTACGGTGTAAAGCGCTCCGGCGAACTTGTCCCAAGGAGGCCTCATGTGTATCATGTACGGTATTCCGAGCCTTTCATAGACCTTCTTGTAGATCTCAATGGCTTCCTTGCACTGCCTATCAGCATCCTCGAAGCTCTCGTGAGCTGTGTGAGCTTCTTTGAAGGTGCTCACTTCCCTAAGCCTTATCAAGGGCCTGGTAGCCTTGGTCTCGTAGCGGTAAACCGGAACGATCTGGTAGAGCTTCATGGGTAATTGCTTGTAGCTGCTTATCCAGAGGCTCTCCATATAACTTATTGCCGTCTCACTGGTGGGTCTCAAGGCCAAAGGTATGTCGAGTTCTTCGTGACCTCCCTTGGTTACCCAGAAGACCTCTCCCTCGAAGCCCCTTATGTGCTCGCTCTCCTTCTCCAACAAAGTCTTGGGTATTAGGACTGGGAAGAGGACCTCTTCATGACCAGCGTTGTCTAAGAGCTCCCTTATTATCTTTAATACGTGCTTCCTCAGCTTAAAGCCGAAGGGAGGCCAAACGCCCATTCCCTTTACTGGATATCTTCCGTAATCGAATATTTCTGCCTCTCTAAGTACTGTATCGAACCACTCGCTGAATTTTGACTTGTCGAGCTTCATGGCTCCCTTTGAAGCTCTCCTAGGGAGTTTAATTCAAGTGAGGCTATCGAGGATCATATCAAGGATTTTTCGATTGTTGATTAAGGGATTCAGATGAGTTAGAGACTCTAGTTAGCATTTTTAGGCATCAAGAAGGCTTTTGGGTAGAGGGAACCTTTAGCTGCTCGGTAATGCTGTCCACCAGAGGGCGATAGTATCCTATGAATATCTTCTCTTCATTTCCTTTCTTCTCTACTTTGAATAGAGTGACGTTCCTCTCTACTCCTCCATGTGCTAAGAAGCGTCCCAAATATCGTTCATCTCTTTCATTAATCTTTTTAGCAACGGTGCGCGAATATTCTACAATCCACCAAAATTCGCTTCGGATATGTTGTTTTTGACGTCAGGAAAGAGTATGGGATAAGGTCTCTGTCAAGTATGCTTTTCAAGGCTCTTAGGCTTTCTCTAATTACTTTCACGTCTACATTTTCTAATTTGTATTTGTCCTCCTTTTCATGTTTATTCTTCTTATCCTTAGGCTCATGTGCTATGCCCTTCAACAACTCCTTTTGGCATTACCACACTGTTATTACCTTCTTGTCATTGAACAATGTTATGGTGCTTTCACTTTCGACACGAGGTTTACAGAACCCCCTTTCCTAGATACTCGGTGATACTCGGTTATAGTCTGTTGCACACGTACTTTATCTTCTTCCAGCTAGCAGGATTCCCCCAAGTGCTTATGGTTACCAAAGTGAAGTTCCTAAATCATAGCAAATCATAGCCATAGTTTCACTA
>JALWJF010000106.1 GCA_027081755.1 Desulfurococcales archaeon
GTCTTTATGTGTTTAAATTGGTTTATGTTGACCTGAACCTCACTAATACGATAATATTTATATCAGTACTCTTATCACTCATTTATCTAGGATTGAGAAGAATCTTCTAATTAAGGTATTATTCTTTCAATATTTAAAACGAGAATATCTTTTGCCCCCAACTCCTTTGCCTTGACAATAACTCTAGGTACATCTTCCTCGTCAACTGCTACTATGACTTCCATCAGAGGTTCAGGACCTTCAACTTCACTTATTGTAGGGCCCGACATAGATGGGAGCACGTTGATTACTGATTCCAGCTTGTCTTTTGGGACGTTCATCATTATCAATTTTTTCTTCCTAGCCCTTATTACACTCTCAATCATTAGTTTTACTTCTTGAACATTATTATTATTAACGACGTTTTCATTGGCTATTAACCTTGCACTACTCTTGAGTATTGTATCTATAGGCTTCAAGCCGTGAAGCTTTAGTGTTGTACCAGTAGACGAGATGTCTATTATAGCATCAGCAGCACCTATACCAGGCATCACTTCGGCTGAACCACTTATTCTCACTATTTTGCCTTTGATCCCCTTTTCTGTCATATACCTCTTAGCTAAGTTAACGAATTTTGTGGCTATTCGTATACCCTCTGGCAACTCCTCAGGCTTCTCTATTCCGCTTTTTTCGGGCACTGCCAATACCAATCTCGATTTTCCATAACCAAGATCAACTAACTCTTTTACGTTCACTTCCGCCTCCAATACGTAATCATGACCAGTTATTCCGAGTTCAGCTGCGCCACTACTCACAATCCAAGGTATGTCTTCTGGCCTGGCATAAACAATCTCAATTCCCTCTTTGAGGGAAGGAACTATTAGCGCTCTCGCGTCCTTGTAAACGGGTGCCAAACCTGCCTCTTCTAGCAAGTTAATTGTAATGTCTTTGAGTCTCCCCTTACTAGGGACAGCTATTCGCACGTTATATCGCCAGTATTTAATACATTAGGACTGAATTTTTGGAATAACGTTGAGGGTAGGGCTAAGAATTGGACGCGATCGGTATAATATTGGTGTCAGCAACTTCCGCTACAGTAGCAAGTTCCATTTACATAGTTATTCCGAGATTGAAAGCGTATCTAGAAAAGAAGCTGGCCCCTAAAAGGGCCAAAATTAGAGTTCCTCAGCAAGTGGCCGTCCTGGATGCATCTAATATAGTACTGCATGGTCCGAAACCTAAGAAAAACGTGGGTCGTATAGAAAACTTGCTTTTAGTAATGAAAAAACTTCAAGATAAAGGCTTCAAAGTAATAGCCGTTGCCGATGCATCGCTTAGGCATAAGGTAGACCGACCAGATGTACTAGAAAAAATGATAGAAAAGGGGAAAGTTTACCAAGCACCGGCGGGAACGCCCGCAGACTACTTCCTACTCTCAATAGCTGATAGAGAATACGGAATAGTCATTAGTAATGATGTGTTCAAAGAATGGAAAGACATGTTCCCTTGGGTCAAGGATAGATATAGGGTAGTAAGGTACATGATAGCAGGTAATGAAGTATACCTCTACCCGGACATAAAGCCTAGAAAAAAGTATAAGAAGAAAAGGGAACATCCGAGAGTATACTGCATAGAACTAGACAAAGAAAAAGAAGATGATGTAAGTAAATACTACGTGATGTAACCTTCCTTGTACATTAGCTCAGCAGTCTCCAAACTTACACCAGAAGCCCCCCTCAGCAAGTTATGGCCAACAATAACCATTCTTACACGACCCTTAGCAGTAATATCTATTCTACCAACAGTAATGGCCATTCCCTTGTCATTCAGCCTATCAAGTCTAGGTTGTGGGCGGTCAACTTCTTCCATTACAATCAGAGGTCTCCTAGGAGCGGTAGGGAGATTTAGTTCTTGAACCCTAGATCTATAGCTTCTAAGCACATCTTTCACTAGTTCAGCATCGACTTGTCTCCTTGTTTTTATATACAGAACTTCGGTATGCCCATCGAGTACCGGAACTCTAGTGGCCGTGGCCTCAACATCAAATGTTGCCGGCTTTATCTCATTACCCTCTAGTTTACCCAGAATTTTCTTTGATTCGACCTCTACCTTGTATTCCTCCTTTGCGATATAAGGTATCACGTTATCAGTAATTGCATATGCCGGAAGCCCAGCGAAACCTGCGCCGCTTATGGCTTGAAGGGTTGTTACTGTTATGTCCTCTATCCCGAACTCATTAAGTATTGGCTTCAGAGGCATGGTTAAGACCGCTGTAGTACAATTAGGGTTCTTAACTAACTTCGCGCCCCACCTCTTCTGGTATTTTAACAATTCCAAGTGATCGGGGTTTACATCGGGATTCATCAGTGGTACATCGGGTTCGAGTCTGAAAGGTGAGGCGTTGGATACCACATTTATACCCTTCTTTAAATATTTTATCTCAATGTCTCCTGCAACCTCACTGGGCAAGGCTGAGAATATTAGGTCTACATGTTCTTTTAGTTCATCTGCATTAGATGCATTAAATACTACCAGATCACCATATTTCTCGGGAAAAGGCTTGGGGATGATCCATTTTACTGCTTCTCTGTACTTCTTGCCGGCTGACTTCTTGGATGCACCGACTGCTACTACCTCGAAGTAGGGATGCTCCTCTAACAAGCTCATGAACCATTGACCGGCCATTCCCGTAGCTCCCAGTACAGCTACCTTGAGCTTGTCCATACTCTCATCCCTACTCAACACAAAGCATTGAAGAGACTTTAGTCCTCTGCTCTAAGGTCATATTTAAAGGGTATTGAGGACATTAGCTCGGTGTTAGGATGGGAGGAAGGCAGAGGACTAGCCTCTTTATGGAAAAGGCTTCTCAAAGAAGTAAAGTCGAAAAGAGGCTCCAGAAGAAGAAAGAGAAGAAATAACAATTATTTTCGATATTTTTTATTTTGCTTACGGTGATTAAGTTTGTATTGTCCCTATAG
>JALWJF010000107.1 GCA_027081755.1 Desulfurococcales archaeon
CCCCTTATCTTCAAGCCCACGAATACGTGAGGAGCTTCAAGTACGAGATGCTAATGCTCGGTATAAATTATGAAATTGTAAGAGAGCTGAGCAAATTGGAGATACCCTATAGGAACGAATACTGTGGATATAAAGGAAAACTGTACTTGGAGTACATGAAAAGGGTAGAACCGAGGCTCAGATCGATTTACAGGAACTACTTCTGCTCCCTCTTCAAGGCTTTCAGTAACTTGGAGGCAGATGTGGTAGCACTCTTTACGGGTCCGGCATCTCTAGGCGGAATAAGCATACCCATACACGAGATTATGAAGGAATATTTTGAAGCAAAGGGATTTGAAGAACTGGAACGTATTGAAGACCCAATAAGGAAAAGGAGACTATTCAAAGGAAGGAATAACAGGAATAAGGAAGGGATAGAGAAGGAAGTGCTCATAGTAATGAAACGCAAAGCATAGGTTAAGTAGCTTTATCTAACTCTCTAATCTTGCTAAAAGAGAAAAATAAGTTGAGAGTTAGGCTTCGGACAGTGTATCTAGAAACTTTAGCCTCTTGGGTATCGGCGGGTGGCTCATGAATATCTCTAGTACTGGGTTAACCTTCTCGTTTTTCAAGCTCTCCACTATTTCGTCAATATCGTAGTACATGTCAGCAAACGCATATATGAAGAGCAACTTCGCTGGAGAGTTCGCGAACGCTTGTAGCTCCTTTCGCAGCGCCGGGTGCTCCTTTATTCTCTCTATGTTCAGATGTATCCTGGCTAAGGCTCTCTGCATATCTTTCTTGCCCTTAACCTTGGCCCCGTGTAAGTCTGCATAGTATTCCCTCAAGCGGTTGAACTGAAGCAAGATGAAGTTCAGCACTATTCCTATCGCTAGTAATACCAAGCCTACCAACATCATTATCATTCCGTTGTTATCCCTTTCGTCCCTCCCGAAAGTCCCGCTTATGAAGCCCCAGTCCATGAGTACTCTGCCCAAGTAGTAGACGAACATTGGAGCTAAGGACAGCGCCAGTATAAGCCACACGTCCCTATGCTTATGGTGGCCTACTTCATGCCCTATCACAGCTTCGAGCTCGTCCCTAGGCATGGACTCTAGTATGCCCCTTGTAACGGCTACATATTTCCCCGTCAAGAAGTTCCCGTAGGCGAAAGCATTAGGAATGTTTACGTCGGCTACCATGGCCTTTGGCGGCTTTATGCCACTTTTGGCAGCTATTTTGTCAACTATCGGCTGAAGTTCTGGGGCGGGCTTAACCCTATACATTAAGTTTATCAGCCAAGGGGCTATTAGCCATTGACCAATAGCAAATGCTAAGACAAATACCGTGAAGCCCATCAAACTTACGCTAAACCCTATTGTATACGCTAGGAATGCATAAGCTACGAAGAGTAATGCGAAGTATGCTATTAGCGTTAGCGCCATGTAAGCCTTTAATCCCTTCTCTCCTTTAGGAACTTTTCCGAGTAAAGGGGCTAGGGCCAAGAAGCCTCCGGCTATTATCGCAACTAGCAAAGGTTCAACGAAATAACTTATACCGAACCAGAAGAACATAGTGACCCCGAGCCCTCCATGTCGAGGCCTAAAAATAGTTTTGGAGAGCCGAACTTAGGTGAGGACGTGTACGCTTACAGCGAAGTGAAGGAAGGCATAGCGGAAGGCATAAGGGAATCGCTAAGGAAGAGGGGAATAGAGGTTAGTAAGGAAGAGATACTTAGGCAAATAGTAAAGCCGCCTTCGCCGGACTTTGGAGATCTGGGCATAGGTCTCTTTAGGTATGCCAAGGCATTAAAGGTGAAGCCTCAAGCACTTGCGGAAGAGATAGCGAAAGAGGTTGACCACGATCTAATAAGAGAGAAAAAGGTGATAGGGGGCTATCTGAACTTCTTTCTAGACATAACAAAGTTGGCTAAGAGGGTCTTAGAAGAGGCCTTAGATAAGGACTACGGAAGGTGGGACATAGGCGAAGGAAAGGTAAGGGTCGTAGAGCACACCTCTGCCAACCCTGTACACCCTCTGCATATAGGCCATACCAGAAACATGTTCTTGGGAGATTCGTTAGTTAGAATACTGAGAAACGCCGGCTGGGCGGTTCAGTCCAGGTTTTACATAAACGATATGGGGAGGCAAGTAGCCATATTGGTGTATGGAATAATGAAGCTTAATGCTGAACCACCCGAAGGAGAGAAGCCCGACCACTGGTACGGTAAGGTTTACAGCGTTTCTAACACTTTAGTTGAGCTATCCAAGGCGATTAGGGAAGGCAATGAGGAAGAGGCGAAGGAATGGCAAGAAGTATTAGAAGAGTTGGAGAAGAAGTGGCCCGAAATAGTAAAGGCTTTGAAGGATAAGATAACCCCCCAAGAGGATCACGAGAAAGCGATATCGGAACTTATGAAGAGGTATGAGGAGGGAGACGAGGAGATAAAAAAGATCTTCAGAAAGGTTGTTAATGACGTATTGAAGGGCTTTAGAGAGACGATGGAAAAGGTTAACGTAGACGTTGACGTCTGGGATTGGGAGAGCGACTTAGTATGGAGCGGGCTAGTGAAAAAAATAATTGAGGAAGCCAAGGAGAAAGGCTTGTTAAAGGAGCACAAGGGAGCCTTGGCTATAGACTTTACGCCCTTCTTAAACGATGAGGTTAGGAAAAAGTTAAGGATACCTAAGGGCTTAGAGATCCCCCCGTTAATTCTAGTTAGGTCTGATGGTACAACTCTCTACACAACAAGGGATATAGCCTATACTATAAAGAAGTTTGAAGAGACTAACGCAGAGAAGGTAATAAATGTAATTGCGTCAGAACAGAGGCTACCACAGATACAGCTGAGGTTGGCCTTATGGGCCTTAGGCTATAGGAGATATGCAGAGAACTTGATCCACTATGCATACGAAATGGTAACTATTCCGGGGATGAAGATG
>JALWJF010000108.1 GCA_027081755.1 Desulfurococcales archaeon
TGCCTGTGCTGACCTTGACGGCTAAGACTGGTAGCCTCCTTGGATCTCCGTCCCCTATTAATGGCTTGTTCACAGCAACTAGGCAGACTTTGGCTCCGAACGAGGTTTCCTTGCAAGGGAGCAACAATTCCCTTTTCATTACTAGGTTAACAAAGCGTTTTGAAGTGGCCCACACTCCCATAAAAGCGGTGGTATTTTGAAGCCTCAGCACTTGACCGCAAAACCCGGTGAGGTTGCAGAGAGGGTAATTGCTGTAGGTGATCCCGCTAGAGCTAGGATGGTTGCTGAAAAGTACTTAGAAGAGGCTAAACTAGTAAGCGACAACAGAGACTTGCTCGTCTTTACTGGCAAGTATAAGGGCGTTCCAGTAAGCGTTGCGGTTCACGGTATAGGAGCTCCATCTGCAGCGATCGTCTTCGAAGAATTAGCCATGCTCGGTGCCAAGATGATTGTTCGTTTAGGCACGGCCGGAAGTTTAAAGAAGGAAGTCAACGTTACACATGCAGTAGTTGCTACTGGCGCCGCTCACTATTATGGAGGTACACTAGGAGCTTATGCTCCGGGTTGTTGTTTACCCAATTCCCCTGATCCTTGGGTAACGGTAGAGTTGTACAAACATGCAAAGGAAGTCCTACCGACACACTCGGGGCCAGTAGTCAGTACGGACGCCTTCTATGCAGAGGATGAAAACTTCGTAGAGTTCTGGAGCAAAAGGGGAGTAATAGCTGTAGAAATGGAATGTGCCACACTCTTCTCTCTTGGATGGATGAGGGGCTTTAAGACCGGAGCCTTGTTGATAATAGCTGACAGCCTCGTTGATCCATCCAAGAAGGATTTGCTCCACCACGAGCAACTTGCACCTGTCATGGATAAGGCTACGAGAGCAGTGCTTGATACGCTAGTAAGCATCAGTCTCTGAAGACAAGTCAAAAGCCCTATACCGGAGTTTTTAATTCGGGTAGGTCTCCTTGAGAGATGTCTTGGGTACACCTTGGTCATCAATAGCAAATAAAGCCTTGATCCTAGGTTCCGGTGAGCTGGGTAAGGAGGTAGCTATAGAGCTACAGAGACTTGGTATAGAAGTTATAGCGGTAGATCGTTATGATAGAGCTCCAGCAATGCATGTAGCTCACAAAAGGTATGTCATAGATATGTTAAATTATGATCAAGTAATTGATGTTGTAAGAAGGGAGCATCCGGATGCTATAATACCTGAGGTAGAGGCAATAAACCTTGAAGCTCTTCAAGATTTGGAAAAAGAAGGATATTTTGTAGTCCCTAACGCCAAGGCTGTTGGAATAACCATGAACAGAATTGAACTGAGGAGGTTTGCGGCCGAGTATGTAGGCGTGCCAACAACCAAGTATGCCTTTGCATATAATGAAGAGGAAACAGTCGAAGCTTGTGAGAAGGTAGGCTTTCCCTGCTTAATAAAACCCGAGATGAGCTCTTCGGGTCACGGCCACACTTTAGCTAGAAACAAGCAAGAGGCTATGGCCGGCTTCAGAGAGGCTATAGCTCATGCTCGTGGGAAGAGTCAAAGGGTAATTGTTGAAGAATATGTCGATGTAGCTACCGAACTAACGGTCCTCACGTATAGACACGATACGGGTTCGGGTATAGAAACCGTTCCTTTGATTCCTGTTGAGCACCAGAGACCTAAGGGGATTTACTTCTACTATGAGTCGTGGCATCCAACAAAACAATCGGAAGACGTTGTTAGAAAATCCCAAGAGATTGCCATGAAAGTGGTTGATGCATTAGGGGGGTTGGGCATCTTTGGTGTGGAAATCCTAGTTACAAGTGATGGAAGAATACTCTTTAGTGAAGTATCTCCTAGGCCACATGATACCGGACTAGTAACGCTTGTCACTATGGAGCAAAGCGAATTCGCTATACATGCGAGAGCGGTCATGGGATTGCCCGTTCCCAAGCCAAGGTTGTTGAGTCCTGGTGCAGCTAGAGTTATACTAGCGGAGGAAGTACTTGAAGCCCCATGTTTAGAGGGTGTAGGCATAGCACTCAAAATTCCAGGCTTGCAGATAAGGTGGTTCGGCAAGCCCAGAAGCTACATTAACAGGAGGATGGGTATGTTATTAGCTACTGGCAATAGTGTGGATGAAGCACTCGGGAAAGTTAGAGAGGCGGCAAAGTACGTGAAAGTAAAGAAATGTATGAAGCCTTAATCCTTCCCTTTATATATGGCATATATCATTGCGTGGTCCTTGTCAAATGGGTCTAAGTGGACTATGTCCTTTATTTCAAACCCTCTCTCCTTCAGTACTTGAATTTCTCTTCTGAATACCTCCTCTGGGCTCTTAGTTACATCAACGCTTCTAGCCTTTATAGCCATCAGCATGTAACCGTTCTTCTTTAAGAAGAAGTCCGCGTTATCAGCGACGATTTCAGCTTGGTTAGGTTGGGCAACGTCAGCATAGAGCCCGTCAGTTAGTTCAGCCAAGTGTCTGTACTCTCTGGGTTTTCTAGCATCACCAAGTATTGGGAATATGTTGGGTCTCATCTCTGCTAAGTTAACGAACTCTCTCATTACTCTTGGTGCGAACTCCACTCCGTAAAGTCTTCCTTCAGGTCCTATTATGTCAGAAATATGACTCGGAGTAGTTCCGGTGGCTGCTCCCAGATACAAAATACTGTCTCCGGGTTTTATGGGAAGCTCTTCAATACCTTTCACCAATGCAGCCGCTAGCTTGGAGCGGTAGATGTTCCATTCTCTATACTCTTCTCCTTCCCACTGAAATAGCCTCTCTCCATAGACTCTTTGACCAGGCGTTAAGTTTTTGGTTGCCAATCTAACGCTACCATCTTCAAGTTCTATAATGTATACGTTCTTGTATAGCGGGTGCTCGTAGACGTTAACGACTTCCAAGGGCATATTTCGTTACCCCTATCGCTCAACTTTTGAGGGAAATAAAAGCGAAAACCTCAGCATCTCAGAACTTTCTTGGCATTTGCTTCACTTTCACTAATAACTTTTTGAATCTCTTCACGAATACTCTCATAATCATCCTTATCTTTTGACTTAATGAACATAGTAATCATTTCTACGTTCTTCCATAGACCCCTTTCTGTTAAATTTACAGATCCTACTATGGCATATTTTTCGTTGATATATGCCTTCACATGTACGAAGAAGTCTTTATCCACTACAATTACTTTTATCTTACCTTCTTTCTTCTTAACCTTCCTAGACTTTAGAAATAATGCTAGCAACAGAATTATACCTATGATGAAAGGAGTTAGCAATATACTAATAAAGATCAGCATTTTGTTTGAATTGTTTTTTTGTGGACAGATCTTTTTTAAAAGCTTGAGAAATATTTTCTCTGAGTCTCTTGTGGTGACGACTATTACATTAACACCGTCTGTGCTCTTCTTTACCACCATCTTAGCATATCTCTCTGAAATCCACGGTGATACTACTACTAAGAACTTCTCCGAAGATTTTACTAGTCTTTCCACATACTTTCCAACTCCTTTCTGACTTATCACCTTCATTATTTGTCCGTGGTCATTTCCCTTCATAACATTAAAAATGACGTGTTTTTGTAACTCCGTGGTGAATGCGTATGACAATAAGCATCGAAGAATTCTCTAAGGTAGACCTAAGAGTAGGAAGAATAATAGAAGCCGAAGATGTTCCCGGTTCCAAAAAATTACTAAAACTCAAAGTTGACCTAGGTGAACTCGGAACTAGACAAATACTAAGTGGTATAAAACAATGGTATAGACCAGAGGAGCTTGTAGGAAAGTATGTGATTGTGGTAGCAAACTTAAAACCTAAGAAAATGTTGGGCCTAGAATCACAAGGTATGATATTGTTAGCGGATAGACCACATAAGCCGGTATTCATTTCTCCCGAAGAAGAGGTTCCCCCTGGAACCAAGGTAAGGTGATGTTAATGTATATTAGATATGAAAATCGTGCTTACAGTTATTTTAGAGGCATACCCGCACTGTTGATATCTTGGGTTGTATTAACAGTTGCCTTCGGTATTGATGACATACTGAGCGGAAACATAATTTCAATAATGTGGATAGCAATAGCAGTCGGTTTGGGGTTCATATTTCATGAACTAGCTCACAGAGAGGTTGCTAGAAGAGTTGGATGTGCAGCAGATTATGTAATGTGGCCTATGGGCTTAGTTTTAGCGCTGTTCCTAGCAATTCTAACTAGAGGGAGGTTTGTATTTGCGGCTCCTGGCGCCGTAACTATATTCTATTGTTTTCGTCCGAACAGATCTAGTGAGGGAGTAATTGCAGCAGCCGGTCCCATAACTAACATTGTTGTTGCTATCATATTTCAAATGATATATGTGGTGACAGGAATATGGGGTTTTGGTTTGGTAGCTTATGTAAACTGGTTCTTAGCTGCGTTCAACCTACTTCCTTTGGATCCTCTTGATGGAGCTAAAGTAATGAGATACAACTTCGTTTTGTGGTTAATACTTTTCGCAATATCAGCATACTTTGCGTTCGCAATCTAGGGAGAAAGCCTTTTTTGACATTATCCCATACGCGCACATGAAGATTCATGTTGAGGGAAAGGAAACTGAGGATAATAGCACTCTTTGGTTTTGCCGGACTAATAGTTGCAGTTTTGATTCTTGTTGTACCGCTTATAATCAATAGCTATGATTTCTTACTGAAATATGGAAAAGAGCTAATATCTTCCATGAACTGGAACCCACCTCAAAACGTCTATGGAGGTCTTCAGTTCATCTTAGGAACCTTATGGGTGACCTTTTGGTCAACACTGATAGCTATGCCACTCTCTATTTCATTAGCTCTCTTAGCTACCGAATTGTCTCCTAAGAGGCTGAAGACGTTAATAGCCGGACTTACTGACCTAATCGCAGCGATTCCCAGTGTTGTGTACGGCTACTGGGGTCTTGTCGTATTCGCACCGCTATTAGCAACAACTGTTTATCCATATTTGCTGAACTTGTCTAAGCTACCCATCATAGGTATACTCTTCTCTACCTCCGTTATAAGCCCTCAGTGCGTGCTAACGGCAGTTCTAGTACTTTCATTGATGATAACGCCTTATGCTACAGCGATAATAAGGAATGGATATGAGATGGTCCCAAAGGACCTTGTGGAAGCTGTTTACGCTTTAGGTGGAACCAAATGGGATGTGATTAAAATGAATTTGAGCTACATAAAGTCTACCATAATAGCCGGTGTTATAATAGCCGCTGGAAGAGCCATGGGAGAAACCATGGCAGTGACGATGCTGATAGGAAATAACGTGGGACCCTTTAAACCGTGCCTTCTCTGCAGAGGATCAACCATAACGTCTGTCGTTGCAAATGAGTTTGAAGAAGCTTTGCTAAACCCCTATCACGCTAAAGCACTGACGGCATTAATTTTGATACTCATAATTATGGGATCATTACTCTTGGCCTTTGGTAGGAGATTAGGCAAAAAGTTAGTGGAGGCTGAGATAATTGCCTAGGTTGTACAAGTTATGGCTTGCGTTAATATATATAATAGGGCTTAGTGCACTCGGAGTACTCCTTTGGGTCTTGGGTTCAATACTAGTCAACGGGTTACCCGTAGTATTGAAATACGGAATAGGACTTTTCACAAACAACATACCCCCACCTATGTTTCTATTCTTTGGAAAACCCGAAGTAGGATTAGCACCGGCTATAGTTGGTACACTGATGGTTATCGGTATTGCATTTGCAATATCGTTGCCGATAGGATTTACAGCAGGAATTCTGATAGCTGAGTTCAAACATAGCAAGATAGCTGAGTTGGCTGAGGAACTTGCATCAACCCTTGTGGAAGTACCCACGATAACTGCTGGCATATCAATATATTGGTTATTAGTCATACCAATGCACAATCCATCTGCACTTGCAGGTGGGATAGCACTTTCATTAATAATGATTCCCTACATAGCGATATATACAGCTGAAACATATAGAAAGGTGCCTATGGTGGTTAAAGAGGGAGGCTTGGCCCTAGGTCTTAAGTACAGTACCGTACTTTTTAAGGTAATTAGGGGACTGGTACTACCGGGAGTCATTTCGGGGGTCTTAATGGCTTTAGCTAAAGGGGCCGGTGAAGCAGCTCCGCTGCTCTTCACTGCGGGATGGAACGACAAGGTAACGCTTAACCCCTTAGATCAAGTCTCAACGCTGAGTGTGTTGATATATAAGTTCGGTTTTAGCTCTCAGGAGCTATGGAGAGAGCTGAGCTGGGCAGCGTCATTTATACTCGTATTTGTAATAATTTTGCCATTAATTGCTATAAGCAAGATTATGGTGAAGAAGCATGAGTTCTAAGTATGCGATTGAGATAGAATCCTTAAACATAAAGATTGGTAATAAACACGTAATAAAAGACATCAGTTTAAAGGTACCCAAGAACACGGTATTTGCTATAATGGGACCCTCGGGCTCCGGTAAAAGTACGCTATTGAGAAGCATAAATAAGCTCTGGGACTTGTATCCGGAGGTTAAGGTAAGCGGTAAGATATACATAGATGGTATTGACGTGAATGAAATCGAAGCACATGAGCTGAGAAGAATGGTCGGCATGGTCTTTCAGAGACCTAATCCATTCCCACATATGAGTATATATGATAACGTAGCTATAGGACCCAGACTCCACAAGCTCTATAAGAAAAAAGAAGAATTAGATAAGATAGTTGAGTGGGCGTTAAAGAAAGCTTACCTATGGGATGAAGTAAAGGATGATCTAAAAAGAAAGGCAAGCAAACTTTCCGGTGGTCAACAGCAAAGGCTCTGTATAGCCAGAGCAATAGCCCTCAAACCAAAGGTACTCCTTATGGACGAGCCAACCTCCGCATTAGACGTAGTCTCCACTAAGAGATTGGAAGAAAGCATAGTCGAGCTGAAGAAAGATTTTACCATAGTCATAGTAACCCACAATCCTCAACAAGCTGCTAGGATAAGTGACTATGTCGCTTTCATATATAATGGTGAGCTGATCGAAGTTGGACCTACCAAAGACGTATTTACAAGACCAAAGCACGAGCTCACAGAAAAGTACGTCTTGGGGAAGGTGTAAAGATGAATTGGGCAGAGCTAATACTTCATGGAGGTAAAGTTCCACCGAACTTGCTCAGAAGGATGAAAGGAATAGCAAGGGCAATAGTGGACATAATGGTACTGGAGTTCGGTCCAGACGTGATTGTTAGGAGGTTGGCCGATCCTTTGTGGTTTCAAGCATTTAACAACGTCATAGGCATGGACTGGGACTCTTCTGGTTCAACTACTGTAGTCTTAGGCATACTAAAGTGGATTACCAGTACACATGACTACGGCTTCTACGTGGTAGGTGGCAAGGGGAAGCAAATGCTAAAGGTACCAGAGGAACTAAAAGAAGTAAGTAAGAAGATAGACATAAGTTCTGAGGATCTCGTTAAGGTTTCGAAGGCAAGTGCTAGGGTTGACAGCTCCCTACTCCAAGACGGTTACGAGCTTTACATACATTCCATGATATTGTCTCAGAATGTATGGACTGTCATTCAGCAAGGAATGAACGATAAGACTTCGCTTGCCAGAAGATATCACATAAACGATAGAAATTATCCTTGGAGGAACCCTCATGAAGGCGTTATAGGCAATAAAGGAGAAGCATTAGACCTAAGCTCCCCTCTTTCATATAACAATGTAAAAATAGCTGTTGATGTTGCTAATGAAAGACCATCAAAGATACTCAAACTCTTGAGCACAGTCCTAAAGGCTGCGAGGGGTCAGAGAACCCTTACTGGAAAACCTCTTCTGACAAGGGCACCCAAGTTCTATTTAGCTGTAAGACCCAGCCCACAGCTAGAAAGGGCCTTAACTAACCTTTATGAGTTCAAACCTAGGAGACCAGAGGACTTCCTCGTAGCCCCTGGAGCTGGACCCAAGGTTATGAGGGCACTTGCCCTAATTTCACACTTAATATACTCTGCTGAACCATCTTTTGAAGATCCAGCTGTACTAGACCCATTCGCTTATGCGTACGCCGTTGGAGGCAAAGACGGAATACCCTACCCGTACGATACAGAGACAGCAGACCATGTAATAAATTCGTTAAAGAGAATCATAGAAGAAGCGAAACTGGGCCAAAAAGAGAGACTTATAGCCCTTAAGGGGTTGGCGAGGCTGGTTGAGAAGCTCTCAGCCCCTTCCTCCACTTCTCAAGGAGTAAGAACACGCAGAGACTGCCACACATGTTACAACTCTTCAATGAAGTAGGGCCATATTGTTCTCTTATTTCCTTAGCCTTTTCGGGATCTATTGACAATCTTATCATACACTCCCAGTCTAGCTTACCCCTACATCTGCCCATCTCTATGTCAACCTTCATTGCCCTATCGGGATACTTAACTATGTCGGCTGCATGCGCTGCTATTCTGAACGCTATTACACCTTCTCTTACTTGTTCAGGGTTCGGTAAGTTCAAATGTTCGGCTGGCGTCACATAACATAAGAAATCGGCTCCATGCGCAGCTGCGAGGGCTCCACCCATGGCTCCAGCTATGTGATCGTAACCAGCTGCTATATCGGTAACTAGTGGTCCTAAGATGTAGTATGGAGCCCCATCTGTTAGTCTCTTCGCCATTTTTACATCAGCTATTATCCTATCTAGTGGCACATGTCCCGGCCCCTCCAGCATTACTTGGACTCCGGCCTCTCTGGCCCTTTTTACTAAGCGTGCATTTTCTATAAGTTCCAACATATGCAGTTCGTCGTGAGCATCCTCTAGAGCCCCTGGTCTAAGGCTATCACCCAAGCTTATGACGGCATCATACTCTTTGAACAGCTCTAATATGTAGTCGAAGTTCGTGAGCATTGGGTTCTCTTTGTTATGCTCCAGCATCCAAGCTGCTATTATGCTTCCTCCTCTACTTACGATGGGTTCAGCCCTGTTGCTTCTAACTGCCTTAATTGCTAACTCCTTGGTTAGGGCAACATGGAGTGTCATGAAGTCAACTCCATCCTTCAGATGCTTTTCTATGGTGTTTAATATATCATCTTCGTCCATGTAAAGACCCGCTCCTTTCTTGTGAGTTACGTCCATGAAAGCTTGGTATATAGGAACTGTTCCTAAAGGTAATGGTTCAGCCGCCTCCATTATTTTCCTCCTTATAACATCTAAGTTACCTCCTGTGGATAGATCCATAATAGTATCTGCACCATACTTTTTAGCAACCTTCGCTTTCTCGATTTCCATGTTTAGATCGATCAGAGTATTACTGGTGCCTATGTTGGCGTTTACCTTGGTTAACATGCCTTCTCCAACTGCTACAAGCTTAACCTTCCCAGCCCTCTTTACATTACGTAACACTACTATTCTACCAGCAGCTAAACCCCTTCTAACAACCTCTGGGTCTACGCCTTCTGCTTTAGCAATATCTTTCATCTCGCTTGTAAGAATGCCCTTTCGGGCATCTTCATAGATGGTCACGATTACGACCAGCTTAGGGGTATGGTAGAGGGTATTAAGCATTGGGCTTCGAGTGGGAAAAAGCGAACACAGCGACTTGAGCGTTCTTTTATCTCAGCGGTTGGGGATATGGTGAAAAAGCTTATTCCAGTATTCTAACAATGTCTGCTAGTATCTTAGCCTTGCCGCCGGTAGGTTCCACCAACTTCGTGCCACACATTAGACATGTAGCTGGATATGTAGCATGGCTGAACACTATTTGCTCGTTCTTGCATGTGGGGCACCTAACCTTTATGAACTTGGATCTCGGCTCTGGCGTCAAAATCTTATATAGCTTCCTCTTTCTGGGCATGCCGGCTCCCGGCTGTGCTAGTCATTTACCTTAAAATATTTCGATTCATTGTATCTCGATAATACTTAAATACTACTAAATGTGGGGATCCCAAACCCTTAGTAAGTCTAGACAGCAATCGGGAGCAAACGTGGGGCTTAGGGCAAAGTTCCTTGATGCATATAGGAGGATAGAGAAGACGAGGAGGAAATTAGAAGTATATATGGCCAGAGCCGAGCAGAAGAGAGAAGAATTAATGAACAAGTTAATAGAGGCTCAAAAGAATGGTGACGAACTTAGGGCCAAAGTCTACGCAAGTGAAATAGCAAACCTAAAAAGAATAATAAAGAGCATGTTGATGATTGACGTAAAATTAGAGCAGGCGAGCTTAAAGATCCAGAGCGTACTGACTATAGGCGATGCAGCATTTGCTTTGAAGCCCATAGCTAATGATTTAAAGAACTTAATGGGTGTTGTAAAACAATTGATACCAAACATAGAGGAGGAATTCGAGGAGTTAGTCAACGTAATAGATGATCTGGCGGAGAGCGAGTTCGGAGGAGAAATATTTGCAGATGTGTACCTAGATACAGACGCCGCCAAGATACTAGAAGAAGCACAAGCTATAGCCCAACAGAAGCTTAAGGAGAGCATAGGTTTAGCTAATGCAGAAGGCTACAAAGCTTGATACCTCTTCAGCGAGTTATCTCAGCTCTTTTCAATTATTATATTAGATAATACCTCCTCTCAAAGCATAATATTTTCGTTAAGGCAACACTCGGGGAGAGTTTAGTGCTCAGAGAACATTACTTATTAAGAAGAAAGGCTTTTCCAGCTTGTACGCTTCTTTTAGCTCCCTTAAATGTTGCTTGGCTCACCGGCTTTGAAGCAGCATACTTACTAATTGGAAAAGATGAAGATTATCTATTGGTACCCGAGCTTGAGTACGAACGTGCAAAAAAGGTAGTGCCTTGGATGAACATAATCAAAGTGGAACGACGAAGACTCCCTATTAAAGAAGTTAGAAGGATTTGTAAGAACGAACCAATAGTGTCTGATCTAAAATACTTAAATTTTGATACTGCAATCAGACTAGTAACTGAATTGGGCGCTGGTGATATTAGTAATAAAGTACAAGAGGAACGTATGAAAAAAGATGCATACGAATTGGAAATGATAAGAAAAGCTCTTGAGATAAGTGAAAAAGCCTTCTTAGAGACATGGCAAGATACAAAAGAAGGAATGAAGGAGCTAGAGGTAGCTGGCTTACTTGAAAAGAAAATGAGAGAGAAAGGCGCCACATGGTATGCCTTCCCCACGATAGTTGCATTTGGTGAGAACTCTTCGAAGCCACACGCAGTTCCGGGATATAATACCTTTGATAGAGAATCGATAGCACTCTTCGATTTCGGTGCTAAATACGGTTCCTACAACAGCGACATCACTAGGACGTATGTTCCTGACAAGGTACCGTATATTGAGTGGTTGGATGCAGTGCTAGAGGCTATAAATGCTGCTCTAAAAGTGTTAAGACCTAACGTTAAGGGCTCAGAAGTGGATAATGCAGCTAGAGAAGTAATGAGAGAATACGGTTTTAGCGATGCATTCATTCACAGTCTTGGACATGGTGTGGGAGTAAACATACATGAACCTCCGTACTTAGCACCCTCCTATGAAGATCCCGTGCCTAGAGGTGCGGTTGTGACCATAGAGCCGGGGGTTTACTTTCCGGGTAAAGGAGGTGTAAGGGTTGAACAAATGGTTTATGTCGATACCAAACCTTTAGTATTAAACTCTCTAAGTGTAGTGTGGTGGTAAAAGTAGTGAGTGATCACTCCGCTGAATTGATAAGAATAGTCTCTGAGTGTCTTAGAAAGCTAGAAGAATACGATAAAAAAGTTAGTAAGGAGAATGTAGACGTAAACATGGTCAAAGAAAGAATCGAGGAAGTAAGACCTTATCTCTCACTTTTAACATCTAAGTGGATACCAGAAATACTCTATGCCTTGGAACTCAAGGGTGAAATGGGATTTAATGAGTTAAAACATATACTTAAAATTTCATCAAGAGTTCTGTCAGATAAATTGCAAGAATTAACCAACATGGGCCTTGTAGAAAGGATGGTAGAAGAGAGAGGTAGAGGTTACAGGAGTAGGTATAGACTTACTGACAAAGGTAAGAAAGTGGTTTATGCAATGACGCCGTTTCTTGTTGGGATTTACGTATATCGCATATAAAGTTTTTCTCGAAGTCTTGCAATGCTGTCCCATGATGTTAGGTCAGCATACCTCCATAAGCGAGAGTAAGCATCGTGT
>JALWJF010000109.1 GCA_027081755.1 Desulfurococcales archaeon
CGTTTTCGCCCTAATTATGCCAGATTCCGGATCTCTGTACATAATGTTGATCTTTACATCATCTTTCTTCAGTTCTCCGGATACCACCTTGTATAAGATGTATTCGAAGACCACTCCGCTGTGCGTGGTCAATACGATTTGTGTATCGGTCTTATTTAATACGCTGATCAAGAAGTCTATAAGCCTCATCTGCGCTGCTGGATGAAGGCCCATTTCTACGTCTTCGATCAACACGACTTCCGTTCCTTCCAAGGTAGGCATGGATAGGACTATGGGTAGGGACGAACACGCGCCGAACGCGCTTCTAGATACGTTGACCCATTCTCCAGCGTTCGAATCATAGAGATCTATCACTATTTCATTGTCCTTAGGTATTATCCTTACCCTCGAAACCCCGAAAAGCTTCATGAATTCCATTGCCTTCTCATAGATTTCCGGAGACGGTGATAGGGATATCATCCGTTCAATTACGTCCTTCATCGTGTCCGCTCTAGATATTTTCTTCGATGAGCACAAGAATGACCTGTTGGACGAGATGTAGAGGACGTGCTCAGCTATGAAATTTCTGATAAGTGCGTCTAAGAGCCAATCTAGCATCATATTCGTGAAGATGACAAAGGTTTGATCAGCCACGTTTAGGTTGCTTATAATACTGGTGGGGAATACCTCCTTTGTAACTTTTTTAATAGCCTCAACACACGAGGTGAAGTCCTCGGACGGGAACGCGTGCCTTGCTAGTCCCAACAACCTTACCTTAGGACCATCTACGTAGGTAATCTCTAGTGCTACCTCCAGCTTACCTCTCTTTAGTATATCAAGGGATGCCATAGCGACCGAACGAACGCATTCGGTCCGCCTTAGCGCATTGAATACCTTCTCAACGTACAAACTGGCAATACTCTTCATACTTTCTTTAATGTCCTTACTGGCACCGTAATTTATGCTCATTGACTCTACAAAAGGCATTATAATTTCGTCAAAGGTCCCTTCCTTTATTGCACTTTTCATTGCGTCGGCGTGTTCTTCAATAATCTTCCTCGTAATTCTGATCAATGTCTCTAAAGTCTGTTTCTCGAAGCTTAGCACTACTTTTGCGTAGGTCTTTCCCAGCTCCTTGTAGCTATCCTCGACACTCCACGAAGGGTTCCAAGCTCTGGCTAAGAACTCTAATATGGAACTCTTCGAAGTAGAATTCGGACCTACTATGAGTGTGAACTTTGAGAACTCTAGGGTTACGGGCGGCTCTAGTTGTATGCCTCTGAAGCCGGCCAACGTCAGACCGTGAAATTGCAACTTCGCGACCATGTTGGATGATAACGTTGTTGGGTTAAGTACTAAAGGCTTATAAAGTATAAAGGTGAGGAACTTTGCGCTGCCCCGCTCGAGTCAACCCATGTGAGGCCGCTTAGCGGTCGATGAGCTTGGGGGTTACAAGCGGGGCACAAGTTTTAAGCCTCTTCGAGAGGCGTGCGAGGGGAAGGTATGGACATAGGTCTAAGCGAGACGGAAATTTTACTCGCGATGGTAGCTCTAGTGCTGGTTATATGGAAGTTTGGAGGTCCCTTGCCTTATGACGTCAAAGTCTGGCTAACTACAGGAATAATGGTCTTCTTCATGACATTGGCTTTGGTTGCTGGGAACAACGAAGAGAAAGAGTCGGAAGAAGGCAATGACTAATAAAGGGTGAGGTGAACCCAACGACATGGGGGCCGTCGTCTAGCTTGGTAGGATGCGGGGCTTGGGCCCCCGTGGTCCGGGGTTCAAATCCCCGCGGCCCCACCACTTAAGGCTCAAGCTCCAAACCTTCCACATCCTTCCAGTCCACCTCGTTCCAGATATCCTCTATAGCCCTCTCCAGAGCATCTTCAGGCTCCAGACCCTCTTCCAATACATATTTCATTACTCTCTTATAATGTTCCTTCACTTCCTCGTAATACTTTTCTAAAGCCTTCTTTGGAACCCTCCTCTCCGGTCCACTCCATAGGCCGGGACACTTGGTATCTAGGTATACATAGTCTGCACCGGGAGCTGCTGGAACTATTGGGTAGAGTCTACACCTCATGGGCCTGGCCGGATATATGGTGCACTTATAGCCATCCTTTTTACTAAGGAAGATACATTCATCTTTAATTCCTCTCAAAAGCATAAAGGGTACCATGTCGGCGACAATTACCTTCACATACGTAGGTATTAACTCGCTCCAGTGCTTACCTAAGTACTTGGCAATTCTAACTATATCGAATATAGTTAGAGCCACATTAGGACCCGTTCTACAGCATTGAGCCTTTCTAGTACACGAAAACCTGAACGTCTTATCTATTCCTATTCTCTTCACGGCATCTCACCTCCAACCCATTTAATTAATTTTTGCTACAGTTGCAACGTGTTTAGCAAGAATGATAAAAACAAAACGCCTATTATTGTCGATGCTCTACCTCCTGGGAAAAGAGAGACAAAACGTACCTCTGGATGAGTTACTGGAAGCAGTAGAGGAGTTCTCAAAATTATACCCAGACGGGTTCGACAAAAGTGTCTTAGAAATGTTAGACGATTTCGAAAAGGAGAAACTCATCGAACTTGATCTTCCATATGTAAGAATAACTCATAAGGGTATTGTTGAAGGTGTAGAAACGTTTTCCAAATTATTAGAGGAAGATTATGAGAGGTCTTTGGCGATCTTGTTGGCAGTTAAGACAGCTCAAAAGAGGTTTGAAAGGGAACAGAATAGGTAAGGATAGTTGAAGCCCATTTACGCGCAAGGCTATTACTTCATAAGCTTGGAGGAGAACAAGTGGCACTTCTGGGAGATAATAAACTATTACTACTTCGACGAAAAAGGTGAGTTATCTCAATTAGTGCATAGACCGTTTGACTACGCCGAAGAGGTAGAAAGGGCCAGAACAGCTTTGCAAGAAGAGATAGATAAAGAAAAGGTTAAGGTAAACGGAGAAAGGGTAAAGGTTTATGTTAGACAAGCTGTCTTGGAGTTCTTAGCCTTCGCAGAAATACCTTACTACACCTTTATCCTTGAATTCGAAGGTCCTCTAAAAGAGGGGGAGAACTGCTTCGAAAACGAGTTCGAGGAGTGGATAGCGGAATATGACTATGAGGCCTATTGGCTAGCCCCGAAGGGATGGGTATTTACCGAGGCATTAACTTCTTGCGATTATGAAGTCAGTGAAGACGGCAGAGTACTGTCGATATGGTGTAGAAAGGGAGACAAGGTGAGAGGCTATGAGAGGATTTGTTGGTCCCCACGCAAGTCGTAGAAGGTGGCTTCCTTGATCTTAACTTCAACCTCCTTTCCCAGCTCCCCTTTCTCTAAGATTATTGGGATATAGTTGTGAAGCCTTGCCACGTACGTCTCGTGTTTCTGGTCGTATTCACTTACGAAAGCCTTGAAGATGCCTCCCACATATCTCTTGTGAACCTCTAGTCCGACCTCTTCTATGACCTTCATTGCTTCCTTTACTCTCCTAGACTTCACGTGCTCTCTTACTTGTCTCATCCTGGCCGCTACCGTTAGCGGTCTAGGCGTGAACGCTGCTAAGTGAACCCTTTCGAATGCCATTTCCTTTAGCGCCTTTAATGTCATCTCGAAATCCTCATCACTTTCGCCGGGAAAGCCCACCATGATATCTGTAGCTATCGTTGGGTCCAGGAAGGTCCTCCTCACTTTGTTTACTATCGTCTTATACTCTTCATACGAGTACCTCCTCCCCATAAGCTTCAGCACTTTATCGCTCGCACTTTGTAAAGGCAAGTGGAAGAACTTGTATATTCTGTGGTCTCGCATCACGTCGATAAGTCTATCGGCTATTTCTTCAAATGTATCCGGACTCATCATACCAACTCTCACTCTGATGTTTTCTGGTAAGAACTTCAGCAATTTCTCCAACAAATCCGGTAAGTCTGTACCTATGTCCTTACCATAGACCGCGACGTCCGGCGCCGTTAGCCATATCTCGTATGCACCCTTTCTAATACCTTTTCTAATGAATTCCAGTATTGCCTCAGGTTTCTGACTGTGGAGCTTGGGTCTGGCAATCTTAGTTATGCAAAAGGTGCAGCTCCCCAAACAACCATCGGCAACCGGAACTATTAAGATGCCTCCATACGAGGGACCTTTCAACCAGTCTCTAGGTCTTTCTCCTTTAAGCAAGTACTTTGCACGGCCTTCTAGGACTAAGTGTATCTTATGCATGTTTTGGTTCGATACTATGGCCACGTCTGGGAAGTTCATCTTTATGAGTCCGGGTTGGGCACTGGCCAAGCATCCAGTAACTACTACTTTGGTGTGTTTTCTTAGATCTCTTATTCTAGAGAGCATTCTCTGTTCAGTCTCACTCCTAACCGTGCACGTAAAGATCAGTGAAACATCTGCCTCTTTTGGTTCCTTAACTAATTCAAAGCCCTTCTCCTCTAACTCTTTTAGTGTCCTCTTGGCTTCCCCCATCATTACTGCACATCCATAAACTTCGTAGTACACTTTCATTGCAAGTCATCCCTATACTTGAAGGTAATAAGTGCAGAAGCACGAGGACAATAGTATAAGTGCGCGAATACAGAACAACAACTGGGAATGAGTAGTTGCTCACGCCGAACAGAAAGCTCGACCATCTTAGAATAACTCTGCTAGAGGACGTAGAAGCTGGGGATACATGGTTAGAGTACGTAAGGATGATCCACAGAGCTGTCCCAGAGCTCGATGCTGAAAAGGTTAATACGGTAACCGAGGCGTTCGGGAAGAAGCTCAATGCACCAATAATAGTGACCGGTATGACCGGAGGCAACGAACACGCAGCGAAGATCAATGCCACGATAGCAGAGGTCGTGGAAGAGCTGGGCCTGGGTATGGGGGTGGGAAGCCAGAGAGCGGCCATTGAACATCCTGAGCTGGCTTGGACCTTTAAGATAGCTAGGGATAGGGCCCCAAATGCCTTAATTATAGCCAATCTAGGAGCACCACAAATTGTGAAAGGGTACGGAGTGGAAGAGGTGAAGAAAGCAATAGAAATGATAGATGCAGATGCAATAGCAATTCATTTGAACACTGCTCAAGAAGCCTTCCAGCCAGAGGGTGACGTCAACTTTGAGGGTTTAATAGATAAGTTGAGTAAGTTAATGGACAAAGTAGATAAACCAATAATAATAAAGGAGACTGGTGCAGGTTTAGATTACGATAGCGTAAAAATGCTCAGAGAGATAGGAATAAAGGCATTCGACGTCTCGGGATCCGGAGGTACTAGCTGGGTAAAGGTTGAGATGTATAGAGCTAAGGAGAAGGGAGAAGAGATCCTAGCTACCGTAGCCAAATGGATGGAGAGCTGGGGGATACCCACAGCTGCTTCAGTGATAGAGACTAGGGCTGCTGCTCCGGATTCTTTAATAATAGGATCTGGTGGGATAAGAACTGGCCTAGACGCATTAAAAGTACTGGCTCTAGGAGCGGATCTGGTTGGAGTAGCACTACCAGCGCTGAGGGCCGCTTATAGGGGCAAAGAAGAACTTAAGAAATACTTAAAGGCATTAATGCTAGCTATAAGGGCTGGTCTGTTCCTCACGGCCAGTAAAGAAGTAAGAGAGATGAGAGGTAAGGCGATAATATTTGGACCCCTAAAGGAGTGGACGTTAGAGAGAGGAGTATATGAAGAGTGGTTAAAGGCTAGGAGACCCTTCTAGCGAAGACCCAGAAGCCCGTAAAGGTTATTCCTAATTGTTCGGGTCTCGTTGCACCCTTCTCAACCTTAATCCTCCTCTCCCAAAGCTCTAGGCTTTCTTGCCACAGGAACTTGCCTCGTAAAGCTTCTTTGAGTTTCTCTAGTTGATCGAATGTAGGTAGCCAGAAAGCCGTTGGTGAGCCCGGCTTGAGGGCCTTCCAAACACCATCTACAACCTTCCAAGGATCGCCTAGGTCTATTACTGCCGCTTCAAATTGTTCAGTGCCATAGACATGAGGTGCCTCCTCTATTCCCCCCTTGACAGCGATTACTTTGTCTGCTAGGTTTGCCCACTTCAAGTTTCTCAACGCAACACTAAGGTGTTCTCTCCTCTTTTCAAAGGTATAGACCTTAGCGCCCAGCCAAGCCAGCGAAGCAGTAATGAAGGCCGAACCAGTACCGCCTTCTAATACTCTCATACCGGCTCTTATGCCAAGCTTAACTATCATCATGCCTATATCCTTCGGGTATATAACTTGTGTTTTCCTTTTGAAGGAATACAACACATCTTCTAGCGTCGGTCTTAAGAGGAGGGCCTTTGTCCCCGTGCTTAGTGTGACGGAGTTGCCATATTCCTTCCCTATTATATCATCTAGCTTCAGAACTCCCATATCACTTCCGAATGTCTTTCCTTTTTCTACCTTTACTACCTTCTTCCTCCTTCTATCTATCCAAATTAAGACCAAGTCCCCTTCTCTAATCATTATTCTTCCTACGTTCACTCGTGGATGAAGAAAAATAGGGTTGGGGTTTCGGACGAGGGGCTCTAGATGAGAAAGAGGACAACGCTTTTCATTTTAGGTATACTAGCATTCATCACACCGATATTAGTGTTCTTCAATGCACTATTCAACGTCCACTCGAGGTGGGAGATGCAATACTTTAACAGCGATTCTGCTTATATACCAGTTTTATGTCACGACCTAAAGGATAGTCCCTATTACTTCTTTGAGTGGGACTACCCTCGACCGAACTTTATCTTTCCTGACGTACTCGTATTCTGTACACTCAATTCGTTTCTAGACACAAAAACGTCAATGATAGTTACTTCCATCATTCAATATATAACCCTATTTTTTGTATTATTCATAACATTAAGGTATTTCACTAAAGATAATGCAATTTCATTCTACTTGGCCTCTTTTGGTGTTACCAGCTTCGTGCTAGGGATAGGGCTGCCCTCTAGGATTTGGGTGACGCTCACAACGTTCGTATTGGCAATACATGCCTTCTCGTATTCGGCAGCTGCGCTTGCTCCATACTTAGCTTACAAGGCATTGAAAGGTTCCAAGAAGCATTTGGTGTCGCTAGCAACACTATCAATGCTCTACGTCTATTCTGACCCTCTTTCTCTTTGGATAGCATTCGTACCCAGCGTACTAGTGTTTTTGCTCTACCGTTTCCCCAAAAATACATGGAAGGCCATAGTACTGTTGATTGCAATAACCATTGGCTTAGTCTTTAACTTTTCTATGCCTTGCGATCAAAGCGTGGGAATGAGGAAATTAGGAATAAGGATATTTGTCCAAAGATTGCTCGAGAATTTGTACATCCTGTTAACAGATAGAACAACATTCTTCCTTGTTGCAACGGGGCTACTGGCGTTCATCATAAATAGGGACTCCAGACTCCTTATAGTCATATCCTTATTATCGGTGGTTACATTTGCAGCGTTCCGGTCGTTGGCAAAGGTTCCTCTTCACGGAAGATACTTAGCAGTGCTTTATGCCGCCCTCTTACCGGCTTTCGTGTTGGCATTTAAGAAGAAGGAATTTTTAGTAGGATCTATAATACTGTTGTTCTACTTCCTTGCACTTCATTTATATGTTTTTCTCAGCATCAAGTATTGGTCACTAAACCACTACTACAAGTTTACCACTGTTACTGCAAAATTCTTGGAAAGGCACAAGATAAAGTCTTTTGATGGTGAGTATTGGATAGCTAAGAGAGATACTCTCATTACAAACTTCAAGATAAGAGCTGACTCGCAACACTTGATAAACTATAGCACTTACAAGATAATGCCTTACTTCCACATGATGAACGTATATAAGTTCTTGATCCCCGTTAAGGCCTATTTATTCGGGTACAATGACGGAAGCTTCAAGATGATATCTAAAGCGATAAACGTTACACTAGGAAGGGTAAAGATAGTAAGGATTGGCAGATTTACAATAGCCTTAGCTAATTCTTTTAAGTTTAAATATTGGATGGCATCTCACCCATCAACAATCAACTGGATATTTGCCCAAGCATGGAGAATGGCCGTAATAAAGAGGTTACTACCGTTTATGAAGTTTCCTAAAGACTTGCTTCACCCAAAACTCAAGACCTACTGGTTCGAGTTCAATAGAAAGGGGGATACATGGAGATATCTCTTCAACATTCCGCCAGGAACTTACGTTTTCAAGTTAAACGTAACTACGTGCAAGGTGTACTTAAAGCCTCACAGGAGCCATAGAGCTTACGTATATTACGTTAAGAACTTGGGTTCAAAGGCAGTAATTGCCTTAGGTAAGACATTATATAGGATAATTCACGATTTCAAGACCTTTGGGTTTGGCGCAATAGGGATCACAGAATGGAATATGGGAACGGGCTTCCGAATACCAGTTGACGTAACTATTAAATGCAATAGACCTTTTGAATTAACCATAGCTAGGGGCTAAAGCTTCTTAACTTCAAACTCACAACGGATCTCCAGAGGGGCATATAGGCTCTAACTGTCACCTCTACTTTGACATCCTTAGATTTTTGAAGTTAATTCTTACCTTGTTGTTCCTTAGGTCCTCTATTATTCTCGCCTTAGTGGCCGTAGAAGAAATACAAGCTCTCGGAAAATCCTTGGCATACTTAAGGTATGGACACTCATGAAGCTCACGGTAATGTCTGTGTCATCGTTTTTCAACTATTTCATACTTGAAGGATATCCCTATTTTCTCATAAGGTAAATAGCAAGTAAGTATTACATCCTTTAAGCTTCTCATTTTAACCATTTCTCTTCGACTCTTCAGCTAAAGCAGTTCTTACATCTTCCCTCACCATAGAACATCAAGGCAGTTGCCACCCCCTTCCCCTACATATTTACTAAGTTCCTTCGGAAACGTATCGAAGGGTAGCTTCTTCGTTAAGTTGACAAAAGCCGAAAGGAACTCTTTTAATTTCTCTACGTCTTCTGACATAGCTGCTCGACAACAAGGTGCCGGGACAACTTTTGTTCATTAGTTTTTGCCATACCTACAAAATGGGAGAGAATCTTGTTCGTAGTATTTACCGGAACCGCTGGCTCTGGAAAGACTTCGCTAGTAAAGGCCTTTAGTGATTGGGTTAAGGATGAAGTAAAGCTTAGGATAGGAATAGTTAACTTGGACCCGGGGGCAGAAATACTTCCATACAAACCAGACTTTGATATAAGGGAATACTTCACAATAAGGGATATAATGCAGAAATATGGGCTTGGTCCAAACGGAGCCTTCTTGAAGGCTGCAGAGCTATTAGGGGAATACGAGAAGCAAATACTTAGACATAAGGTCTTCAAGGCATTCTATGATTATATCTTCATCGATACCCCCGGTCAGCTAGAGATGTTCATGTTCAGACCAGAGGGAACTAGACTACTAAGGAGGCTGGAAATGCTAAGACCTGTTCTGCTGGTATACATAATTGATGGAGCGCTGGCCAAGTCGCCAGAGGACTTACTCACTAGCTACATGCTGAGCCTCATACTACAAACCAAAGTTGAACTACAAGTAGTCACCGTCGTTAACAAGGTAGATTTGTTGAACGAGGGAGAAATGGAGGCGGTAAGGGAACTTATCGAGAACCCCCGAGGGTTTGCTGAAAAAGTGGCAGACAAGGTAGGAGGACTGGCCGGTGACATGATAATGGACTTGGTAGAAATAGTTGAAAAGTACTCACCATCAGAGAGGGCCATACCGGTATCAGCCAAAACTAAGCAAGGATTAAAGGAGCTCTATGACCTAGTACATGAAGTCTACTGTAGCTGTGGTGACTTGACATAACCCTCTTATAGTACCGAAAAAGTAATATTTAAGGATGTATATACCAGTCTGAGATCATGGAGGCGCGTGTCCTTATCAAATCCTCTCTATATCAGTTAGATCTTGAACCATATTCCTATCTACCAGAAAGGCTAGCATTATTCTACGCATGTGACATACCTCTGTACACCTTAGTTTTCATTAAAGAGTACATAAACTCGTTCTCGAGCTACTGGTTTGAAGCACTTAAGGATGACTTGGAGAAAGAGATAAACGAAAAAGAAGATAAAGCTCCAGAAGAAATGGATACTCTAATTGACGCTATCAAGTGTGCATCAAAGGAATTGGAAAGGGATCCACTACTAGGTTCTATAGAAGCTCTGGACTTGATGAGCCTCCTAAATATCGATTTAGTAGTCACCAATAGGAAAGTACTCAAGAAGGCTGCTTTGGAGGCCAGTTTAGGGCTACATGTGGAGAAATTGCACAAAAAAGGACTGAAGAAGGCGATACCTTGTATCCTGAAGCTTTTGAAATGAATGCTTACTGGGTTCCCTTGTGATAGTCTGGTACTTCCCTCGGCTCTATTACTCTTGCTCCCCTGCTGGCCTCGTGCCTCTTCCTCAGCTCCCTCTCCTTCTGCTTCTTCTTCCACTTATACTTGTGAGTACCTCTTAGGCCTCTGGTCTTCAGCAGACCCCTCATCTTCCTTCCGGCAGCTGTCTTTCCTCTGAACACTCTTCCTCTGTGCTGCTTCTCACATATCCACTTGAGATCCTTATCATTACATATTGCTGGGTGGTGAGGATCAACTAGTATTACTTCATACCATTCATACATTCCATCTTCGCCTACCCAGTAGGAGTTGAGCACCTCCAAGCCCGGGTACTTCCTAGCGGCCCTCTCCTCGGCTATTAGCCTAGTGGACTTCGCCGGAGCGTAGCCATATACACCCATCCTCTTTGGCCTCCTACCCTTATCCGGCCTAGGCCTGTTGAGACCTCCTTTCCTAACCCTTACCCTAACTACTACTATTCCAGGCTTAGCCTTGTAACCTAAGGCCCTAGCTCTGTCCAACCTAGTGGGCTTCTCGACCCTAACTACTGCCGGCTCTCTCCTCCACTGTATAAGTCTCTGTTTCATCAGTTGGCCGTGCTCATCGTCAAAGGGCCTCTTCCACTGTTCCCTCAAGTAATGGTATAGACCCTTCGCCATCTTACTTCTAACCCGGGGCAAGAGGAGAAGGAGCAGTTAAATATGTCTTCGACGCACTCTCCTTATTACTTCCGCAAGGGAAGCCTGTTAGGGAGAAGGACGTGACGACGAGACTTACGCTGGCCCTCTACGAGGGCGACGACTTTTATGTACTACTAACAAATCCTAACGCTCTCGATGCTAACGTCAAAATATACCTAAAGGAAGACCCCCAAACTAGCTACACTTTTAAGATGAAACCTAGAGAATTTAAAATAGTAGAGCTTCACAAGGTGGATCAATTCAAAGGCAAGAAAGGCACCGTTATGGTAGAAGCTGACGTAGGCTTGCTCGTAGAGTATGGTGAGAAACTCTGTAACAAGTGTAAGAGAGGGACGCTGGAGTTCATGCCAGTAAAGATAGCTGACCCCAGTGGGAATTTTGAGATTAGGTATGAGTGGGTCTGTAGAAAATGTGGTAACAAAGAAGTGGAAGGGATCTTGAAGGCGGTGAAGAAGGATGATGGAGTGGAACTTACCTTCGAGCCTTCCAAGTGAGGGCGAAGCCTTAGAGGCTTCTAGAAAAATCTTGGAGGAAGCTTGGAGGAGAAACGTCTATACAGAGATAATGATAGTTGGACTCAACGCCACGATAATAGAAGGATCGAAGGAGGGAATAGAAATAAGCCAAGGCGGTAAGTGGTTGGCCGGAGTTAGAGTAGAGGGGTCGACTATATCCTACGCTTCAACACTAAAGAACTTACCCAAGGCATTCGAAGATGCATACTCCTCGTACAAGGCGTTAGGTAGAAAGGAGCTTTATCCTCTAGCTCCCTTAGTGGATAGAGTTGAAAATGAACTCGAAGTAGCTCCTTGGGACGTTGACCTAGAAAAGAAGGTATACGACGTTAAGGAAGCCATAAAGGAGGTGGAGGGCAGCGTTTCGGTAATCTACAGGGAGACATACGGTTACAAAATATACATAAACAGTGAAGGCAGAGAGATCGTTCAGAGACTTTCTTATAATATACATGCAGCAAACGTTACTGTTGCCGAAGGGGGTAACAGAGGTAACGGTTACT
>JALWJF010000110.1 GCA_027081755.1 Desulfurococcales archaeon
TATTTGACGAACTCATTTCGCAAAGTATTATACAGTTTTTTATCTTTGTTTTTTATGCCTTTTAAGAGTTCCTTGAGTTCCTCAGTTATCCTATTAGCAAGGGTTTTATATTCATCCTTATTCTCAAATCCTAACATTTTAGCAACAAAAGTTTCATACTTATCATCGTCACCAAATATTAACATTTTTTGAGTATCCGACTGTTCTTGGAAAGTTATTCTTAATGCAGTAGGTATAAAGATATCCATTTTGGTATTTACTATATTGTTCTTTAGCTTATCTATGATATTGCCCTCGTCGGATTTGGCCGGCAAAATTCGGAGCAATCCCAAGTCTACCAACTTCAAGATAATACTTTTTATTTGATCTACAATGTTAGAAGCATTCACCCCCAGCTCTTGAGATATTGTATTAACATCGTCCACTAAGCTGGTAAATCCCGTCAAAGGTATGTCTACTGGTTTAATTGATGGAAGGGGGGAGTCTAAGTAACAGCTGCAACGATAACCGTACTTTCCATGTCTATAGCGAGCCCTTTTTAAGCCGTTGAGTATAGCGTAAATGACTGTCCTGACATCCATCCCCCTCGACACATCTACTACATTAGGTGGGCTGACGTAGAACAGCACGTTACCGTGTCTAATAGCAGAAGTTACTGGCATTCCTGTCCTCATTATAGCTATATCATTCATTACTAACTCATGATATATGGATTGTATTAACGAGAGAGCGTTTACTTGGCGATTTCCTTTACTGTTAATACGTTTTTTATTATTCTCTTTATTATCTACATCTCCAGTACCAAGTTCACTTTCAAGATATTTACAGACATTCCCTTTATGATCATAATTTTCACAAAACCTACAGTATGGCCCTGGTTGAATCAAATTAGTACTTTCTTTACGAACGTCTATTGTTATATCTTTTACATTAATTCTAATTATCGATTTCGGGAAACCTTGATCGTTTACAACAAGCTCACCATTTATATTTTTTACTCTTTTTAGGTTATGGAAGTATTCTTTTAGCAGTTTAATTTTGTTATCTCGTTCTTCCTCATATTTAATAATATTTTTCAAATGATTAATTAAATCGTCTAAATTGCGGTTTCTCATCTCATCAATAGCTCTCATATACATGATGAGTTGGTAAACGTCCTTTACGTCAGCAAAATCACTGGAAAAGCTTTTGACTTCTACTACCTTCACTTCATTGTCTTTGAAGCATATCAGATCAGCCCTTCCATAATCAAGTACCTTTCCATCTTTATCATAAAGTATTAGTGGAAATTCTTCGATACATCCAAATCCACCATTTTCAAGTTGCTCTTTGTATTTAGAAACCAGTTCGTCGTGTTCCTTCGACCTTAGAGAATAAGATTTCTTGAAGAATTCTGCTGGTTTATAACTAGGACAAACGGCATATGCTTTATGAGCCCCTTCTTTAATCCCCAATCCCGAAATACCGTTCACTCTGACCATAGAGTGCTAATAACTATGAGAGGCTTGAGGTTGGACTACTTTTAAATGGTAAGACATTTACTGTAGGGGAGTCTCATGGTATCCCAAATAGACCTACAAGCCAGAAAAAGGGCCGCTAGGGCATTCTTCGAGAAGTTTAAAGTAATAATAAACAAGATACTGAGAGGTGAAGACCCCGTAATGGAAATACTAGCTAGAACCAGGGCGAACATTGTCTTCGATGAAGAGAGAAAGTTACTATTGCCCGGATCCAAGATGCTCACAAGAAAGTTCTTAGATAAAGGAGAGGCCAAGAGGTTCGCCAACACGCTCCTAATGGCCTCACTTATATATGATGCCTTGTTGAACGACGAGTATCCAACGATAAGGGACTTGTACTACAAAGGCAAACACACCATAGTCTACAGGGACTTAAAGGGGAGGAGGAGGGAAGAGAACACTTGGAACGAACAGAAAGAGAGCGACCGATTGATAGTGGACGTAGAAGTGTTTACAGGAATGTTGAGGGAAGAGATGCTTATATTGAGCAAGGAAAAGGGGAAAGTAGTAGGCAACATGAGGATAAGGTCTGGAGATGACATAATAGACTTGAGCAGGATGGGTCATGGAGCGTATGCAATAGAGCCCACCCCAGACCTCATAGAGTTCATAGATGTTGATGCAGAATACGTACTAGTAATAGAGAAAGACGCTGTCTTCCAACAGCTACACAGGATAAAGTTCTGGCAGAAGAACAAATGCATATTGATAACCTCTTCCGGTCAGCCGGACAGAGCCACTAGGAGGTTCGTAAGGAGACTCAACGATGAGCTAGGCTTGCCGGTATACATCCTAACCGACGCGGACCCCTACGGATGGTACATCTTCAGCGTATTCCGCTCCGGAAGCATAAGCTTAAGCTTCGAGAACGAGAGGTTGGCCACACCGAGCGCAAAGTTCTTGGGGGTCAGTATGAGCGACATATTCGAGAAGAACTGGCTTACTCCGAAGGAGAGGAAGAATGTAATAATCAAGGCAAAGGAAGAGGACATAAAGAGAGCTAAAGAAATGATGAGGTATGAGTGGTTCAAGAACAGCAAGAAGTGGATGCATGAGCTAAAATTGTTCTTGAAAGAAAAGAAGAAGTTAGAGATAGAGGCGTTGGCTGTTAAGGGTCTAAAGTTCTTAGCTGAAGTCTATATACCCCAAAAGATCCAAACTAAGGACTGGATTGAATAACGTTTAAGATTAAAAACTGTCAACCCCGCTAATTCAAGAGGAGAGCTTTGAAGAAAACGTTTCTACTTGTAATAGCTTTAACCTTCTCAGTCTTGGCAATGTCAAACGGCGCGCCCACACTAGACTGTACCATGTGTCACACGGATGCAGCCAACAGGCCAGCGGCATTCATAGTAAAAGGTCTTCCCAAGCGCTACATACCCGGCCACGTCTACAACATAACAATAAAGATAGTGAAGGGTCCTCCCTGCAACCCTACGGTAGGCTGTGGAGGTTTTGCTGCTCACGTTAGTGCAGGAAAGCTGATAGTTACTGACCCCAAGGATACGTTCCTGGCCCAAAACCCCATCGACGGCGTATACATAACTCATACAGAACAAGGACACTTGAAGAGAGAGTGGACGTTCGCTTGGAAAGCCCCGAATAAACCTGTACCGGTCAAGTTCAAGATAGCTGTATTGGCAGCTAACGGTGACGGAACCTTTACTGGAGATGCCTATGCAGCTAAGACGATAACAATATATCCCGTTGGATGGAAGGGCAGTACACAAGCTGCTTCTCAGAGCGCTCAGAGTAACCCTATGCTGTACTATATAGCGTACACCTCACTGGGTTTGAGCATCGCGAGCTTAGCTGTAGCTATACTAACTTACATAACTGTTATGAAGAGGCTCGGGGGCAGTTCATAGCGTTTATTTTTATGACATAATTTAAAACCTTTCCTTTTGTAGATACTAAGGTCAACTTTAGCTCATACTTTCCCGGCTTGGGTACGAGTATGTTTAGCTTCAGATCCTTACCATTTGCCACTTTGAGTACACCCTCACCAAAGAACGTTGCGAACACTTGTTTTGCGTTGACGTTCAACCTTACACTGGTGAGCTTTCCCGAACAAACTTCCAGCACTTTAGGAATTTCTATTCGATTATCTTCTTTCCCTATCATCATTGACACTATTATTAGAAATATTGCTAAAATTAGAGAAGCCCACTCCCAAGTCAAGGTTCTTCATCCTCTAGCAACGCTATTAACCTCTCTAACTCTTCTACTTCCCATTTCCTTATCCTTTTCCAGTTCACCCTCATTCCTTCCTTCTTCATCAACTTTATTGCCTTTGCTACTAAGGTTCTCCCCTCGCTGTCCAACCTCCCGTACTTGTCCACGTGCTCCCTCGCTTGTCTCAACAAGCTTAATGCCTCTTTCAAGCGATGAGAGCTCCTCTTCAAGTACTTCCTCCAACCTTCTAAGCCTCCTCTTGCCCTCCAAAAGTACCTCGTTGATGATATCTACTACCTCTGGTGAAGGATCTATAACCAGCCTTTCCCCAATCTTCAATAGTATGTTTGCTCTCACTCCAGTAGTGAGCTCAACTAGAGGGTGTTCATCAAGCACTAAAATCCCGCTGTGCTTAAAGCCCGCCTTTCTAGCCAGTTCTAGTATCTTCTTGGCCGAATCCAAGTCTTTTGCTACGACGTGTATTATAGGGCCTTGGACGTTGAGCCACAGCCTCTCCTTTACCGGCTTGGATATTATCTTAAAGAGTTCGTCTTCCGTTATCGGTCTGTGTACTTTGAACACTATGCTTCCATCCCGAGACCACGGGAACTTCGCATCCACTGCTGTAATCCTCCCGGAACAGCTGGATTTTGTAAAAGCGTAGGGGAGTTTGAAGAATAATTTTAGCAAGCCTATTATGTCTTCGTCAACATACCCGATTTCTATGTCTTCTAAGAGCCTGTCCAGAAATTTCTTCTTTTCTTCCTTCCACTCGGCCAAAGCTCGTCCCCATATAACAGTCCCCATAGTAACAAAATAACGTTAGTGCCAAAGTAAGCCTAAAGCCTTAGCTTCTTCTAGGAGCTGTAAGACCTCTTCCTCGCTTAAGTCGTACCACTCTTCATATGCGTCCGCCACGGCAAACACCGGTCCTCCTCTCAGATTGGGGACTATTACTAAATCGGCAACCCTCGCCACTCTCTCACATCCATCAATACTACCAGTAGGGGCTGCCGCCCATACCTCGTCTGCCCCCATCTTCCTAGCAGCTTGAACGGCAGTTATCATAGTATAACCAGCAGCAATACCGTCGTCAACTACAGCAACCCTCTTACCGCTCAAGTCCGGATAGGGTCTGCCACCTCTGAGCAACCTTTCTCTCATTTCGACCTTTTCCAAAGCTTTCTTGACTTGTTCCTTTACTTCCTCTTCTGTAAGAGGAGATGGACCTAAGGTAATTATGCCGAAAGGCCCGACAGCGCCAAAGCCCGCTTCGGTGGTCCAAGGGTATAACACTTTCTTCACAATGACCAAATCCATAGGTACCATGAAATGCTTCGCCACCTCCAAAGCTACGGGAACTCCTCCGGCGGGTATTGCCAAGATAAAGTCTGGTTTTAGTTCATTCTTATCCATAAATTCCGCTAGAACCTTACCGGCATGCCTTCTATCCTTGTATACTGGAGCCTTACCGCTGAGTTCCGGATCGTATATTATTTTATCCATGGTTCATTCCCCAAACAACCTCTTGGCTTCCTTTACGTCCTTCCTACCTATAGTGAGCATTTCCGATATGTCAACGAGGATCTCTCCAGCAACTATTACACTTTCTACTTTAGGATTTGAAGCTAGTATTATTTCTTCGGGTTCTCCGTGACCAGCTGTCCATCCTGGAGGCTCTGAGACGTCCCAGACGACGACGTCCGCGCTGTAGCCTTCCTTTATTTTCCCTACTCTATTCAAGCCCAATATTTCTGCGGCATCTACAGTTAGTGCTCTCAACGCTTGAACGGGGTTCATGCCCATATAGTATAGGCTCTTAACTACATTTAGGGGCGATGTAGTCTTCGAATCTATGAAACCATAGCTCTTCTTTCCGTCTTTTTCTATAGTAACAATACCTCTTTCTCTAGATATCCCTTTAACATCCTTTATGTTTTCAGACGATATTGTAGGTAAGTTGAATTTCTTAGCAACCTCTTCGGCCTCTTCATTCGGTTCTAAAACAGCTATTCCGGCAAATATTCTGTCTTCATAACCATGCCATCTATTTAACAGAATTTGGAGTTCGTCCTTCCAATTGTCTGAAGAAGCATCAACAAAGATTACCGCTCTGATACCACTATCAGCTATCGCTCTGGCCACAGGTTCAACCTTTCTCTCTATAGTTCCAACGGCGGTGAACCCGCTCAGCAACAGATCTTGTAACGCCATTTGTGTCGCTCTATAAATCTCGTTGCTGCTGGAAGCTACCTTGCCCCCATACCTAGATGGATACTTGCTTAGCTGAGTCAGTGTACAGATCAAACCCGGAGTTAGTATTCTACCTTTACCGTTAATCAAGTAGGTCGCAAATGAGTACTCTGGAGGTACCTCTCCTTTATCTACCTTTATAATCCTCCCCTTGTTCATGTAAACGTAGCCGTCAAAGCTCTCGCCGGGTTCGCGGACAACTTTACCGTCTCTGAATAGTATGCTGTAGCTCATATTGCTCCCGAAAAGTTCAAGGTATGAAAGTTAAAAGCTAGGGGGATGAAGAAGTGGGCAGCCCATGAACGGTGATGAGCCTAGTCTCACACGGACCCCTAGTTTGGATACCAAGTCCTTTTGATGGTCTTGGTAAGCTGCTCTACCATCCTTTTCAAGAGCTCCTTCTCCTCATCCTCTTTCCTTTTTAAACAGTGCTTTAAGAAGTCTAACAAGATCAAAGCTTCTTCTACTCCTTCACAGGATCCCTTAAGCTTCTTCAATCTCTCCTCGATGGCTTTGACGAATGTCTCGCAAATGTCCAAGGGATCCGCCATATCGCCTCACCCTCTTAGCTTATTATTTTAGGCTGATACAGCATAACGGAACCTGAGCTTGATAAGATTAATAGTAAGAAGTAAGAGGGACTCCGACGCGTTAAGGGCAATGTTAGAGAACTACTTGCCCTCGTGGAATGCCGAGGTCGTTACACTAAAGGGTGCTAGGAAAGAAAAAATCTTAGACAAGATAGATGAAGTAATAGACCCGAACCGCTTCAATATAGTACTCTTAGGAAGGGAGGATTCTGAAATAGCTAAGGAATTGAGCTTGAAAACCCCAATAAACGTAATTGTTCATGTAATACCCAGAGCCAGAGTAAGGAACACACGCCTTAGGCATATGAAAGCAGAGCTGGATAGAGCTAAGGCACAGATAAGGGCATGGATAGCTTGGAACGAAGAAACGCCATATTTTTCGAAGAAGTATCCAGTAAAGATAGAGCCGCCCGATGACCCGTTCTTTGCATGGGGTTTATGGTGGAGTACTCTAGGCCTGGGAAAACCTTCCAGGAAGGCTTTTCTGATATTTAAAAGGGCAAAGGGCTTCCATGAGATATATTCAAAAGGTAAAGTAGTGGCTATGGCTGAGTTCCCAGACGAGGCCCCGCCTACGGTAACCCCTCTTGGAGGGGTTGAGGGATTTGATCTTTGGAAAAGCATTGAACTCAGTAGAGACTTCTTAGAAAAGTTAGAAGATGTAACGGTAAGGACTATTTCCCCTTGTGAAGAGGCAGTAGTACCCTGGAGCGCTGGAAAGGATAGCACGGCAGCACTCCTAATAGCAAAGAAGGCTTGTAAGAAAGTCTATGCAGTTTATGTAAACACGGGCGTTGATATGGGCATGAACGAACTTTATGTTAAGGTATTAAGTGAGAAGCTCGGTATAAATCTCATAGAGGTATATGCCCCAGTGAGGGACAACATAGCAGTAAGGGGTCTGCCGAAAAGAGAGGAGAGGTGGTGTACGGGTCTAAAGTTGGAAGCCTTGGAGAAGGCAATAAAGGAGCTCGGAGTTAAGACAATAATAGTCGGGGATAGGGATGCCGAGTCCAGCTCTAGGAGCGACAGGTGGGCAGAGAGGAATTGGGAAGGAGTTGGAAAGGTGAAGGCGCCCCTAAAGTTATGGAGTGCTGCCCACGTTCAAGCTTATTTGCTTTGGAAAGGAGTGCCGATAAACCCGCTTTACCCTTCTGGTTTCTATCGCTTGGGCTGTTATGTATGCCCCTTCTTAAGAGGGTATGAAAAAGAGCTCTTGAGAAAAGTTAAGATTGCCAGACTAGGAGCGGTCGAGGAGTTCCTAGAACCCTTCTTAAGCTCCTAGACGCACTAGCCTTTCGGTAAGGGGGAAATTGGGTTGTAGGGAAAAAGCGAACTTTCTCAATGAACTCAAGAGAGTTTCAGAGACCGTTGCTAAATTTGAAAAGGACCCAGACAATACGACATTAATGGAGATAATAAGCTCATTGATAAATACGATAATAATAAACGACTGCACATTGCAGACCAGAGGCTTTTGGAAGAAGGCATCAAATTTCTTAAAGAAGGCTGAATATTATTTAGATAAAGATAAAACCTTAGCAAAAAAGTACTTACAAGTCTTATTAGAGACTACTCAGAAGGTGGTGAAGTACGAAGTTTGGTGGAGGAATAAGGCAGTAACTGTATTAGTCCTCTCAGCCCTAATAGCTCCCATTATTCCAAAGATAACCCTTGCAACATATATACCACTTATAGCTATAGCGATCAGTTTAGTGGATATAGGACTAGGCATTTTAACGCTTCTTGGAGGAGGTATTGCTGTATTGTTAACCAGACCCATAATAGGGGGGATATACGTAGCACTATCCATAGCTGGACTATATGAAAAGCCACTAGACGTAAAGCTTGAGGAGCCTAAACCAGAGCCTGAGGTAAGAGAAGAAGAGGTAAGAGAACTCTTCAGAAAGCTCTATGGCAAGAAAGGTGATGAAATCTTTGAGTTCGAACTTTACCACCTGATCATCAACGGCTACACTAGGAAGGAGGCTTTGGTCGAACTATGGAAAAGACTTACGGGAAACAATTTATCCTCCTCTACAGAACATACTGGGGGAGAGCATGTCAGCACCTGGAAAGGGGAAGGAACTAAGGATAATAGAAAGGAAAGTAATAACACTAGATGACGTAAAAAAGAGCAGAAGGATGATCATAGTCTTACACATAATAAAGCATCTGGGAGAGGTTAGCGAGAAAGGGCTCACGAAGCTAATATACGAGATGAAAGAAAAAGGAGTCGATATTGGTTACCCAGTAGTGAAGATAGGGAAGGTTGTGGGAAGCAAGGAACTTCATCAAGACATCCTAGACCTACTCTATTTGGATCTCATCGAGAAAGTTCCTAACAAGAACAAACTCAGGATAACCTACAATGGGGATGAGTTCCTCCAAAAGCATGGACTTCCAGAAAGCGAAATTAAGCCCATACTCGAACTCGTTGACCAGCTCAAGCCTACGATAGAGGCCATCGAGGCAGAGGTCGAGATGAAGAGGAGAAGGCCTTGAGCTCTGAAAACCAGATACATCTGGTAATTCTTCTTAAGCCAGAACTCTCGGAGTATCACGTCTTTGTTAATTACGGAGACACTCCATATGACGTTAGGACTAAGCTAGCACAGAAGCTCGGGATAAATCCCAAGAGGATAAGACTGTTTGTCAAGAGAAGGGATGGTGTCGAATACGAGATAACCCATGCGTCAGAGAGCGTCGGAAGTTTGGTGAACGCTTATGGAAACGTTTGGTATGCAGTGATAGAGGAACCGTATGGTTCCTTAGAAAACGCAATAGAGGTGTTTAGGCAGCACGTTACATCTTCTTTTAAGATAATGCAAAAATACAAACCTCTGGTAGATGACCCAGGCCTAGGCATTTGGACAATGAAAGTGTGCAAGAAAAAGGAATTTTGCTCTCCAAATAGGGAATATTTAACATTCATATTACCAAGCATAGGGTACCCTAAAACTGAGCCTATAATATTGGTAAGTCCCAAGATATGGCATAAGTGTTGTTTTCACAATCTGAAATCTGAATACTTCTTGGTAAAAGCGAAGGAGTTTCCCGAACTTCAAGCTGCCTTTGAAGAAATTGCAAAAAGGATTAGAATTAATGCTTGCCTTATGCACATAGAGGCTTGGGATTACATCAGACAATCCGAGGAAAACCCACTAGAGGTGTTAGACGTTGCCCTATGCACGGACGTTGGACTCTGCGACACTGGAAGTGCATAAGGTTCTCATGCCAGACACAATAATACTACCAATTACAGAGATTGCAATAAGGAACAAGTGCTATGTAATGAACAAAGATGCTTCCGAAGATGTGGTAGCTCTTAATGGAGAGCTAAGGGACTTTGAGGTAAGAGTTAGAGGAGCTAGATACATGAGAAGCTTGGACAAGGGACCTACACATGTTAGGACATACGACTTCAACGAAAACGACATAATAATAGCTCATTACCACTGTGGCATAGCGCCAGAACCCTCTGCAATAGATATAAGCACCATGAAGAATGCATTAAGATTCCAAATTCTGGCTACAGTCCCCGGTAGACCGAGGATATATGGGATCTTTGCACCCAAACTTATAGGCATGTCATTTTGCATTGACATAGCCATATTTGAACCATTACCAGAGATGAGCATAGGATATGAGGAGAGAAGGCTAGAGAGTTCAGTAGAGCTCGATACTTTGAAAAACGCCAGGAAGGGCTTTGCCGAGGTTCTCAAAGAAGGTAGTTCCTACATGATAAACGATTTGTGTGGTTATCCAGAAGGAGAGTGTTACCCCTTCAGATATGGTGATAGCTTCAAAATAGCCCCAGAAGACTTCATTTTCATAGCATCTTATCACATGAACACCAAGAGAAAGGAATTCCTATATATGAAAATAACCAGTACCAAGCTGATAGCCTATGAGGTTAAAGTCTTGAACTTTAACCCTGACGGAATCGTGGTAAGGGGCCTACCTTGGACGCTCCTAAGGGCTTCTATGAGAGAACCTCAAAGTATTTGAGGGATCTGGGAATAGGCGTGAGCGATAAAGTAGTCCTAGTTGGCGGTATAGGCACATTGGGTTCCAGAATAGTCAGGAACTTAGCAAGGTTTAATTTCAAGAAGATAATTGTCGTAGACATAGATTTTGTGGGACCAGAAAACGTCGGTTACCAATGCTATCATAGCGAAGAGATTGGGAAGAAAAAGGTTGAGGCTATTGCCGAGAGGTTTTCGAAATATCATCCGTGGACAAAGATAGAGCCTTATTTCTTGGAGGTCTATACCCTCTCAAGCTTAGTAACGATAAGGGAATTGGAGAAGTATGACCGATTGATAGCTTCATCTGACGCTGTTATCTCTACTTTTGACAGCGCCGGGGCTAGGGCCACAAGCTTGCTCCTTGCCTTTAGAAGGGATAAAGTCTTCGTTGATGCAGGTCTAGGAGTGACTAGAGGCTACGTGAAAATACTGAAAGAAGGTTATTGTCCAATATGTGAAAAAGTCTGGGAGGACCAAGTAAGGTATTATACTAACCCTAATTTAGCAGAGGTCGTTGCTGCTTTTGTGGTACAAGCAGTCCTATACACTCTGAGCGGAAGAGCTTGGCCCTCTGAAATAACTATAAACTTGGATGCACCCTTCAGCCCAGTCTCAGTTTCTGAAATAAGAAATGAGAGATGCCCTCTCTGTTCTGAGGAGGCCAAGAAGGTGAGCCTGGAAGACATACCAAACTTTTTAATGGAAAAAATATACTGAGCTTTTACCTTGGAGTTATCTTTTCATAGAGAACTAGACCCTTGCTGGGGCTCCAGAAGCCTACGTTCACGAAGGTCGGCTTACCATTGATTATCTTCACAGTCCACACGCTGTAGCTGGTAGTCAGGGGCTCTTGGTATATGGCGTTCATGCTCTTGTTGCCGCTGAAGCCGTGGTATATGTAGCTCATCTCTATGATAGCGTGCTCCATTAGGTTCGGGTTGAAGCTGGCAGCTCTTAGGGCTCCTAGGGTTACTAGCCATACTGCGTCATATAGGGTGTCGCTGAACTCTACGGGCTCCTTGTGGTAGACGCTCATGTAGTACTTGATGAAGTTACCAGCAGTGTAAGGAGCAGTTCCTAAGACGTGTTTAGCAGCCAAGATCCTAGCTATGATGGGGTCAGATATTAGGGCTGGTCCTTTTACGGCCTCAGTGAAGAACCACGGATACCTCTGAAGTCCTAGGGTTAGTGCTTGCCTAAGTATTACCTTTATCTCGTCAAAGGCTAGCCACACTATTGCTTGTGGGTTGTAGTCGTAAATGCTCCTTAGCTCGGCAGTAAACGTTCTGGCGTTGGGGTCGTAAGGTATTAGGTAAGCCTTACCTCCCATCTCTTCAAAGGCTTGCTTGAAAGCTAGAGCGAAACCTCTTCCGTAGTCGTCGTTCCTATAGAAGG
>JALWJF010000111.1 GCA_027081755.1 Desulfurococcales archaeon
TTCCGGTTCCCACGTCGTAGAGAGTACAGCCGTGCCTCCTACAGAACCTCCTCATCAGTATATGTAGCTCGGAGGTGCCGGGGTTGTTGCTGGGAGCTGTGTGGTCTATTACAAGGGCCACCCTCTCTGGGTACTTTACTCTTTCCCCTCCGAACCTTTCGTTCATAACCTTTATTGCCAGAGGGGCTGTGCCATCTTGAGCCATTACTCCATCAAGCTCGACCACCACTATTTCTCCTGGCGAAACTTCTCTGCCGACCTTAGCGCCCAATATTTTCTCGGCTATGGTGCTTGGCATGATGCTAACCCGAGAGCGTGGTGAGGGTGAGCCAAAAAATCCTTACCCTTGCGCCTTCTTAATTTCTAAAAGGGCCAAGCGGTAGAGACCGTTCCAGTTGGAAGCAGTAATCAGCGGATCCAGATCTATTATGCCTTGTATCGTGTAGTACGGAGCTAATGTCACGCCCCTAATGAAGACTTCTTCGTTTACATTCTCCTTATTCGTAAGACCGTCCATAACTAGGGTTAAGAGTTCCTCCATGCTCTCGTCTTTTATTACATTTATGTAGCTCAATAAGCTCTTAGTAAATGCATTAATGCCAAATGACGTCGTGTCGAGGTCTTTGAGGTAGTCCAATGCCAAATCATATGCCTCCTTCAAAGTTATCCCTATTACTCCCCAGTTGAGCTCGTTTAAGCCGTCAGCTAAGACCTTTAGGTCGTAGAGGTTATTTTCCTTTATATAGTCGTATATCGCGCCCGCCAGCTGCTCATTCTTCCTGTTCGCAAGGAAAGCCGTGAGAGAGCAGCTGTGGAGAGAGGGCTTCTCACCATAAAACACAGCCTTAATGACGTTAATCGCCTCTTCCGGCATTCTCTTAGGAGTTCCTCTGGGGCACATGGTCACTATGCTCAAGCCGAGGTCAAAAAGGACCTCTCTAGCAGCAATAAGTATGGATTCGCTCCTCTTGTCACCCTCCAGTATGGCCATCCATCCGGAAACTTTCATTATGTCAACTAAGCCTGCCAAAACGTCGTGTATACCCTTAACCATTATTGGCATATATATCTTGTTGAAGAAATACACTCTAAAGAGATCTTCGTCAGGAAACTGCTTCAACGCCTTTTCATCGAGGGTTATGTAGGGATATTCTTCAATCATTTTCATAACATCTTTCATGTTGCTCAAGTTTTCTGCATTTACTATGTACTCTTTTATATTCTCTATCATGTTCACGAGTTCTTCGGATTTTGCGTTTAGAATATTGGAGTAAACTTCCTCTTCGGTCTCAACGGTATTTGTCCAGAGCCAGCTATAGCCCTTGTTCAGTAGCAAGACGGGTTCCAAAGGCCTCTTGGTTATAAGTGCCATTTCTTTCGCGTCACGAGCCAAAACCTTTCGCCCAAGCGTTACGGAACCTGTGCAACCCCTTATCAAGTGGGAGAATTTGGTAAAAGTTAAAATTACGTTTAAAGGTGTGGGATCATCTGTGCAACTTGTATCGTCCCCCCTATTCTCATCTCGGATTTGTGCGTTACTATTATCCCATTTGTGCTCGTGTTTTCCATCTCTTCAAGCGCGCTCTTTTCTAAGTAGGAACTAAGCTTCTGCATTTCGTCGTCCATTATGTGAGCCTCTTTGAATATGTCTATAGCCTCTGTGCCGGATATGTGGGATGGCGGCTTACTCTCTGTGCCTAGAAATATTTCTTTAAACTCGTCAATAGATATCTTTAGTTTGTCCTTCATTCTGTATTCTATCAAGTCGTTCAAATAGTTGAGGAGTCGCTGGGCCTCTATGTATTCGTAGAGCGTTCCGTGGGCCGCCATGAGGCTCAAAGCTTGATAGGATATCTGCTGGGTTAGATCTTTGCCCTCGCTTTTCATCATATCCATTATTAGTTCTGACATGGCTATGAAAAGAGATATGTCCTTGGGTGCTCCGGGAGGTATTGAGATGGATATGTTAAATGGATCCAAGATAGTCCAAGGATTCAAGTACATCTTGTCGTGCGTTACCGCTACCATCAAAGATGCTGAGGCTCCCGCTCTGGTAGGTATTATGTAGATTATTTCATTTATGTTCATGTTTCTGACTGTCTTGTCGAAGTACTCCGGGAAGGTTATGCTACCTCCGAACGCCAAGAGTTGTACGAAGAGCTTGCTGCATTCGTCCTTTATGTCTTGCAACAAGAGACTTAATTTAGTTCCCAAGAAGCTGGGGTCCAGAGAGGGGGCCGAGGAGGGAGAAAAGATCAAGGCCAACAAGCATCCATCGTGTTTATCCCTCAAGAACTTGGACATCCTGTTAAAAGCATCCCTGTACTTGCTTACTGGAGCACCCGCTATGCTTCCAAACATAAGCATCCATCCATGAGATATAGCGCGAGGTGAGTAATATTTCCGTGGGCTTAGAGTTAGAAGCAATACTCTTTAGAGAAGATGAACCAGTAACCAGGGAGGAGTTTCTAAGAATCATAGAACGTTTTGATGGAGAAGAGGTAAGGGATCCTTGTACAAACCAGATAGTTGGCAAAAAGATGAAAGATATAACGATTAAGAGCGATACTACGTCTGCCATTATGGAAATTTCATTAGAACCGAAGAATTCCTTCGAAGACTTGGTTGAGGAAGCGTTTAACATATTGGAAGAAGTTAAGGAAATGGGCTTTAAGGTATACGACAAAGGCTACTTTCCGAGTCCGGGAAAGAGGTGGTACTTGAGGAACGCCACACCTAGGGGCCACTACCGCTTGCTCCACTGGTACGGCTACTCTCACTGGGAGATAGCTACTATGGCCTCAAGCCAGATATGGATAGATGTTAAGGACTTAACCTATGCGTTATCAGCAATAAACACTTGGAGCCCTGTCTTGTTAGAGAGGTTCTGGAACTCACCCTTCAACGGATGGAGGGAATATAGGGTAAAAGCTTGGATAGACTTCTCCAAGACTTCTTGGGCGTGTCCGCCCAACACTTGGGCTCCTAGACCCTTTTCCAGTCCAAACGAAATCATTCTGGACATACTCTCCGGAAACTTGCAAGAAGCTGAGCCGTGCAAGGACCTTTCAGCGCTAACTCTGAGAGAGTTGGCCGAAAGTTATGAAAAGGGAGAAGTCTTTGCAAGGGATGTCAACATGGGTATTACGAAGGCCAGCAGAGAAGAGGTATCTAACGGGATGCAAAGGTGGGTCTTCAGGCCGGCAATAGCTAGGTGGAAAGGAATTCCGAATTCAAGGGCATTCAAAGACTTGCTGGAAGGCGACGAAAACAGCTTCTTCAAGGGTCTTAAAACTATGGTCGAAGTGAGGTTCTTACCCTTCTTGCCGAAAGGGAGGTTAATAGAGGCCTACGAAGCGATAATGGAAGTCTTGGACAAGGGGCCTAGGGATGTTGAACCGAGTCGGTTGCTTTATGAGTACTTAAAGGCTGCTAGACCAGTTTGACCTCTAGGCCCATATCCTCTAAAACGCTCAATATTTCCTTCCTCTTATCCGCTTTAAAGCTCTTCTTCTCCAAGTACGCCCTATCTATCTTCTCTATGCTCTTCATAACCATCTTCTCTATCATTTCCTTATCCAACCAGTTAGAGGCGTATTTCGGTGCTATGTGACCTATTGAGGCTTCTCCTTCCAAACACCTCTTAGAAGCCCTCTTACTGTAGTGAGGTCCTCCCAGCCACACAGCCCTTACATCCGGACACTCTTGTTCTTCATACTGCATAACTGCTTTGGCCAAGACTTCGTGGTTCTTAGGATCATTCCATTCTTCCTTACTCGACCCTATCTCTATGAAGACCAAGGGCTTGTCCAGAGTAGGACCATGATGGGTTGCTTCATAAGTTACGTCATATCCCTCCCTAGCGTTAATTGCCAAGGCCTTCAAGAGCTTGCAAGCCAAGGAGGGAAAGGCATAGCTCAGCTCCCTAGGGCTCCCTCCTAAGTTAGCTTCTCCGAAGTTTCCGGTGTGGTGAACTGTAAATGCTTTCACCTTCTTTTCGCTGGAATGTCTAGAGAGTACTATGAACGCGTCCCCCTTAACTTCGGAAAAGTCTGAGAACGGTGCATCTCTCTTCAGCTCTTGGACGTAATATCCCTCTCTAATTAGAATTTCAGCAGCCCCTTTGGCTGCTGGATCGCCGGGGTAGTAGACTATTGAAACCTTCAAGGCTCTTCAGGGCTTGATCGGAAGGGCCTTCATTTAAGCAGATCTCAGTAACCGTTACCCTAGGTTTTGGAATGGGGGAATGCTCTACTTTACCTAACATAAAAGAGAAGGCAAAGACATTAATTAATATGGTAAAGGATAAGGAAGCAACTGTGATTGTACATAGGCATGCTGACCCAGACGCTGTGGCCTCCGCGTCCCCATTTATGGTGATGTTCTCCGCAAAGGGCTATGCGCCCCAAGGTCTCTCTGCGCAAGGGAAGAGGGTTGCGGAGTACTTGGGTTTAGAATTTAAGGAAGGTGAGCCTAAAGAGGAGCTCCTAATTATAGTTGATACCGCATCGAGTTCCCAGCTCCCCGGCATAAGCCTTCAAAATAGAGAGTATCTGAGGATAGACCACCATGTCGAAGGAGATCTAAGGCCATTCATGGTCTATCCGCAAGCCTCGTCAACCTCCGAAATAGTTGCTTTAGCTTTCAGGTCGCTGGGGATCAGGCTTCCGAAGGAGGTTGCCGAAGCCTTAATGGCGGGAATAATATACGATAGCAAAACGTTTAGATTGGCAAAGCCGACTACATTTACAGCAATGGAGTATTTGTCGAAACTCGGTAACGTTTCAAAGGCCTTCTCAATATTGGGCGAACAACGAGAAGAAGATATATCGGTAAAGATGGCAAAGGTGAAGGCATGTGAGAGGCTCATACATAGAAAGGTCAAAGACTTCATAATCGGTGTTACGGAGATAGGTGCTCATGAATCAGCGGTGGCGAAAGCGTTGCTCTCGATCGGACTGGACGTGGTTTTTGTAGTGAGAGAGGACAAGGACGAGGTTAGGGTTTACGCGAGGGCTTCTCCAAGGGCTCAGAAGTACTTAGACTTGGCTAAGTTCTTGAGTGAGTTGGCAGAGGAGATGGGAGGTAAAGGGGGAGGCCATAAGGGAGCTGCGGGCGCCGTTTTGCCTAAGATAGAGTACGAAAAGTTGGTAAACAAACTACTGGGAAGGGCATCCAGAAGGCTCGCTGAGGCGATGAGGTCAGAATCCGGGTCTGAGCGGTGAAGGAAGCCGCTCTTCGCCGAGCCTCATGGCTTAAATGTTTCCATCCTTGTCATTTGCTTCTTCTCCCTTTCCTTTACCGCTCTCTCAGCAAATACTATAGCGAGGTAATAGAGTATGAACATCGGTATTCCTATGGCTAGCATGCTTATTCCGGTTCCACCAGGGGTTATTACAGCTGCTAAGAACATTATTGCAAAGAACGCTATCTTCAAGTTCTTACCTTTAAGCTGCTCGGGCCTGAGAACGCCTATGAGGACCAAGAAGTACACTACTATTGGCAATAGGAATGAAAGTCCAGTCACTATTGCGGTGAGCACTGCAAACTCTATCGCGTCCGATAAACACCACGTGGCGGAAGCACCAGCAGCTTGACCAAAGATAACTACCAATTCGAAGCCGAACGGAACCACTATTGTGAAGGCGAAGAGTTCTCCAAGAGCGAAAAGGCCTATCGTGGCCAGCAGACCGTTCTTCAAGCTCTTCTTTTCATGTTCTTCCAAAGCCGGCCATATATAGCATAGGAATTGGAAGGCTATGTACGGGGCAGCTAGCAGTATCGCACCCCATATTATTACTGTTACATACGCGTTGAACAAGCTCTCCGCGTGACATATTATTGGATGAACGCCCATCTTAGTTATTGCTAGCGTTATTATCCTTAGCAAGGCTACCATTGCGGGGACGTAGCCAAACCACTTGAGCAAGTCTGCTATGTATTGGGCTCCTATAGCCTTACCTACTTCCGCTGGGTTACAATACAAGTGAAACAGGGGACACGTAATCCAATTTATGGGAAAGAATATTACAATTAATATGGCTACAAGGAAAGCTATTATGGACCTCCTTATGGTATTTAGGAGTTCTTGGAGGTGATAAGAATAATCCTCTATTTCATACGCTCTTTCTAAGTCACACTTAAACGGATTAATCTTCCACAATATTCTCTTAATCTTTCCCAAGTCCATTCAAGTGCCCCAATAGGTGTGAAAAATTGAGGTATATTCATCTTCACTTTTTATCGCTGTCTATGAGGCCCTCAGCCTTGGCCTTTGCTACTATCTCCTTCTTCAGCTCTTCGGCACTCTTGCCCTCGGGGTTTACGCCTAGCTTCATAGCTAAGGCTTTGAGCTGCTCTATGTCCAGTTCCTCTCCCTTCTTCTCCTTTACTTCAACCTCTTCACTGTACTCTCCTTCGGCAGCTTTTTTGAACTCTCTGTAGGCTTGCCCTATGCTCTTGGCCAGCTCGGGTATCTTGGATGGTCCTAGGAACAAGAGCAGGGCAAATATTAGGAGTATTAACATCTCATTTGGACCTAGGCTGAAAAGGGGTACCGGAATTATCGTCACAGTTGCCACCGCAAGGTTATAGCCTGCAACATATTATATAAAGTTTTTTACGTTTTGTTCAATATTAGAGATTGCTGATCATTTAAAAGTATTCATGTCCAGGGGCTACGGGAGGATTAATTAAGGCTCCGGGGGAAGGCTTCGACGGGGCCCCGTCGCCTAGCCAGGAAAGGGCGCCGGCCTTCTAAGCCGGTAGTCCCGGGTTCAAATCCCGGCGGGGCCGCCAAACTCCTTCGACACATCCTATCCCTTCCTTAGCAGATACTAAAGGCGTGAAGAGCAAATCACTTATCGAAATATGGCAAACCCCATGCGTAAACAGTTACTGGACCTCTGTGATATATCACTATATCCTCTGAGCTTGAACCTTGGGGTACATAGACGTTCATTGAAATTGGGTTTAAGCCCGTTCCAGTGCTCCTCAAAATAGAGTTTGTATAGGTGCAGACTTTTGCCACTTTAGTAATTGTGGTCACTTTGGCACAGTACCAATTTATGCAAACCTTCTCCCTAGCCTCTTCTAAGCAGACCTTTTTGGTCTTGGTAACTACTAGGAATTTGTCCTTGATCCTCTTTACGTAAGTTAAAGTGACCGTTCCTCTCCTTACACACTTGAAGTCTCCCAAGGGAAACTCGCTCACGCAAGTCTTACTCAAGCATTTTGGGTACGTTAGCGTAGTTGTGCTCTCCCCAATGCACTTCTTCACTAACATCGATTTTATTATTGTTTTTGATTTGACCGTTATGGGTACATTTATTGGAAAGGGACATAAGTTCCTTACCTTCAGCACCATGGGGTTCTGGGACTTAAGGATTAGGAGCGTGCAAGGGTGATAGGACCAGTAAGCCATAACCTCGTTTCCTTGAGTAACCATAACATACGTCGCGTTGAGAAATAACTTCCCACTTACTGTTACCATCTTTATGCCGTTACTAACCATGAGAACTTGGGCCAAGCCGAGGAACAATGCATACATAGGGTTCTTCCCATTTGTATATACGGTTCGCCTTGAGAAGGCTTGTGTTGGCTCTGGCCTTAACGTCGTTTTCTGTGGCATTCGGAGTTTATCCAGTAGTTAACGGCAACAGCATAACGTTTTTGGTTCGTTCAGAAGAGCCGATAACGCTGAAGGCAATCGTGTATAAAGCGTTCGTAACCTCTGTTGAAGAGGCCTCAGTATCGTCAAATGTAATAACTTGGAGTGGTAAAAGCGGCTCGTTCTCATTTATTATAGAGCCCCAAAGCGGAGCGGAGATAATGTTCATAGCCTATAGAGGAAATGAGGAGGTCCTAAGGGGATTTCTAGACATAAAAGGCGGATGTTTGGCCTTCTGGTATGGAGTTGAAAGCCTAAAGGAAGGACTTGGCTTCTCTGGCGAGGGTCAAGCCCTTACCATATCGCTCACTAACTTGTGTCCAAAAACCATAAAAGTTCCGGTATCCGTTAAGTTCAACTACGGATCTCCGTCTAGGAGCGTATTAATGAGCTACTGTCAAGAGTCTAAGGAAGTTTACTTAAAAATGCCTAAATGTGAACTCATGATGTGTACAAAATTCGTACCGGAAAAACTTCTGTGCATAAGGAAGGTATTCTTCTACCAGAGAGATGTGGTCAATTGTAACGACTGTTACTTTACCAAGGCGGGCAAGATCTGCAAGACTTGCTATCTCGTAGCAAGATACCCTAGGGAGGCTTGTTCAGAGTACCTAGCCGTTCCCAAATGCGTTTCGTGGAAATGTGCATTGGTTGGCTTTAAGTACATGAAGAAGGAGATATGCGTTAAAGGGAGCTTCGTTACCATGAGGAACTACCTAGACGTAGTGGGAAACTCCGTAACGGGGGTAGTCGAACTAGGACCTAATGCTACAAAGGCCTTGGTAATACCGTTCGTCCCACCCAAGGTAATGGTCTTAGGTTTCGAGCCGTCGGTAAGCATTCCCCTAGCCAATTTGAAGGTAGGAAACTTCACGTCTTCGATAAGCGTCAATTATCCTAATCCGGCCTTCTTAGCGACAATAATATTTTATACGTTGACGCTCTTAGCTTTGGCTGTGCTCGTATGGCGCGCCTTTGGATAGCCCTCTTACTGTTAACCCTTCCAGTTCTCGGTTGTGTAAGCGTTAACATAACTCCCTTGAAGGTAGACCACTACACTAAGGTTTACCTTTACGTTAACGTCAACTGCCCGGGAGAGGTCAAGGTATTGGGAATTTTCGATGGCTTCCCTTATTTGGTTCAAGGAAATTTAACTCTATTTGGTAATAGCTTCTCATTAACCATAAATGAACAAGGATCTTACGCTTTTGCTATAGCATTTAAGAACCTAAAATGGCTAGAGGTAAAAGTATACTTCAATGGAAATGAGATATATGACTTGGCCATTGGAAAGTGTTTAGGTTTGAGAACCTCTTACTCAAGGTTGGACTTGCTTTACTTGGGCTATGGAGTTCCAAAAGGGGTGGGAGAACTTGAGGTCAGTATTACCAATTATTGTTCGAAGCCCTTGAAGGTATCTCTGGACCTAAAAGTAGATGGAAAGATATTGAAGGAAGTTTCTGTGAGTAAATGCAAAGAGTACAAGGACATTATAGTTTCGTATGGTAAGTGCCTGGCTCAAGCATGCTACCTAAGGGAAGTAGGGTTAACATGTATAAAGGCGAGGGACGTCCTAGTGAAGAAAGGAAGAGAATACGTTCCAAAAAGGGCGTGCTTGAAGTGGGCACCGAAGTTCGAGTGTGTCTCAACTTACTGTTCTCAAACAGCCTATGGTACCAACGTTAAGAGGCTTTGTACGTCTAAGACCTTTAACCAGTTGACAAGTAGCTTCACTAACTATTTGATATTGGGACCAAAAGAATACAAGTATATGAAGATTTATGTTCAAGATTTTAGGATGGCTGAGATAAGGTCTGATGGAGTGGATTTGAAGGTAGAGCCGAAGCCTAAACCTCTGTTTTACTTTAACATGACTTTGGACTTCTTGTTTGCACTGTTGATGTTTGCCGTTACAGTTGCCCTCATAGCCACACTTTGACGTCCACTGCCCAACAGCCGTCTTCGGAGAGTATCAGGGGGTTGATCTCAAAGGTCTTTGCATTAACGTTGCAGAGCTTTTCCATAACTCTGAACAAGCACTGTAAGTCTAATTTCTTCCTACCTTTTAGGACCTTAAAGAGTATTGGGTCCACAACTTCCAAGAAGGATTCCCTACAGAAGGGACAAGCCGTAACGCTCGAAACCTTTAGTGCTGAAGCCCACAAGCCCCCAAGAGCTAAAACTAAGACCCTTCCGAAAACTTCATCCTCTTTAGATGACACTAAGAGTTCAACATCACCTTTTACCATTTTTTGGACTATTACGTTTCCGAACCTTTCTTTCATTATCTTTTTAGCTCTTTCCAATTCTTCTTGGTCATACGTGCAGAGGACCGCTCCAATGTCGCTCTTATGAGGTATCGGAACATCTGCCTTAACACATGCTGGAACTTTATTAGCTGGAGGAGGTACTGGAATGCCTAGCTCTTCAGCCAGCTTTAAAGCTTCGGAGGGTTTGAGCATCATTTCTTGATCACATGTAGCTCTATGTACTTATTCCCTTTCTTTCTGATCACTAGTACGTTTTTGTCCGTTTCAATGACGATCCTCTTTAACTTGCCGAAGCCTTTGCTAACTATCTTCTCAGCTGCTCCAAAAAGAGCAACCATGGAGGGAGCTAATTCTTCGTCTCCTCTCAGCGACAGCGCATCCATATCTGAAACACATATTTTCACATAATACACCCCTTCTGAATGTCGCACTATTGTAGAAATTTAAAAGATATAAGGTATACAGTGTAACTCTCAGGATACAGAATTGCTATTTTCCCAACAGAGTAAAGGGATAGATGTTAGGATATTTTTGCTATTTTCGAAAATTTACAAAAATAGAGAACCTAACTGCTCTCCAGAATGCTTCCCTCTCCTAGAACTAACCGGAGGGTCATGCCGTTGTTAGACAATAGCTTTATGACCGATTTGGAACCAACAATGCTGTCTACCAGCCTAGCCTTCCCCAGTACGATCTCGGTGCTTTCCAGAACCAAACTTCTCGTTAAAGAGCCGGAAATCAACCTCGAATGTGGCTCCAAGTCTACGTAGTGTTCTAGTATGGCGTCCTTACCTATGTAGACGTTTTTCCCTACATAGGCTGGTCCATAAACCTTCCCTTCTATAACAGCACCTTCTTCAACTATTACCTTACCCTTTATCTCACCACTAACTTCGCCTCTTATTTCGCTCTTACTCATCTTATAATCCATGAGCATTATCATGGCATCTATTAAGTCTTGGGGTCTACCGGCATCTTTCCACCATCCTTTTATCTTTATGAACCTTACATCCTTGTTCTTTCTCAAATAGCAATTAATGATGTCCGTTATTTCATACTCCCCTCTCCAGCTAGGCTTCAAGCTGGAGTAACATTCTTCAAACTCACTTGGATCTCTAAAGTAGTATATTCCAACTAGAGCCAGATTTGAGGGAGGTTCTTTGGGCTTCTCCACGAAGTACTTAACTTTTCCGCCTTCTATTACAGCAACTCCGAATCTCGACGGATTGGGTACCTCCGTCAAGAAAAACACAGCATCCGCCCCTAGTTCTGACAAGAGTCTCTTAGGCCAATCATCTAGTACTATGTTATCTCCTAGATACACCACGAAGTCTTCTTTCAAGCCCAGCTCGTTAATAGTAGTGTGTATTGCGTGAGCTATCCCCAGCCGTTCTTTTTGGTATACATATCTGAGCTTGACACCCCATCTCTCACCACTTCCCAAGCTCGCCTTAACTACTTCTGCCAACGTTCCTATCACAATTATTATGTCATTTACGTTTAATTCCTTCATGGATTCCATTCCATAGACTACTATAGGTTTTCCCATTATTGGAACAACAGGTTTAGGTAAAGTTAGAGTTATGGGCCTTAGTCTGGTTCCTTTACCCGCAGCAAGTATTATGCCCTTCAAAGACCTTAAGCCCCTAAGGGGCGTTAGATTAAACCTTCTATCTTCATTTTTCTATTTCTCGGCAGGCATGATCATGCTCTAAAAGTCTCAACAAGGAATTGAAGGCTAAATCAGATATCTCCGATTTTCCCACTAACTCTTCCCTTAAGGAATTCTCTCGATTCTCTATTAACATTACTTCATAACTTCATGTATGGAGAAACAGAAGGGGCTCTCGATGAAGTAATCCTTCAATTCTCTCTTGAGACTCCTCCGCATGGTATTGATCCCGTCGATACTGGCCACAAGTGCTGGGACTTTCAATTCTCTATTAAGACTCCTCTTCTCGTTTTGGGATAGTATGAAACTTCCGAGCATACACATACCCTTTCAATTCTCTCTTGAAAC
>JALWJF010000112.1 GCA_027081755.1 Desulfurococcales archaeon
TGCCTCCGAAGGGTAGGGGTGATATATAAGAAAATTAGCTTTATTCTGCCAGGTCGGCTGCCAACTTCATCTCTCCTAATGTTATACCTACATCTTCAACTATTTCGAGCTCCTCGATTCCTCCATCTACGACGTGGTAGGCGCTTATGTCTTCTGCTTTTATTTTTCCACTTGATACAAGGTTGTTAACGGCGTATATGGTTGCCATACGTGTGGTTTCTATTAAGACATAGGCGCCTTTGCTATAGAAGCTCATTATAGCATTTTTCATTTCATCTACGGCTTCCCTTAGCGTTTTGAATACGCTCGGTTCCTCAAATACTATCAGCTCGTCACGATTGATTATATTGCTATAATACTTAAATAAAGCATTGTCTACGTCGTCAACAGTCAAGTCACCATCTTTATCAAGCCCTAATCTTGAGAATATTCGTTTTAAGTCTTCGCGTGTTACGTAAGACAGTTTCTCAACCTTGCACATGTCATTGCCTAACAAATCATTTATGAAGAACTTGACCGGTTCTAGCACTATTTCTGCTAGGAACGATGCTATGAAGGATAAGTCAAATGGTAATTCGGCTACTTTAGCCATGGCTTTAATGCAGAAGAACCTTGAGGCCGGAACCATCCTAACTTGCTTTAGGGGTACCTCGCCTCTCTTGATCTCAAGCGACTCATTTAACTTCTTAACCTCAACACCTTCAAACTTAGCAAAACCTTTTTCTGCGAATAGTTCGGGTATCCCCTTCCCTAAGCCCCTCTTAAACATCATGTAGGGGTCTTTGCATACATTTGTTCCAACTAGAGCTGCTAGAAGCCTACCTATGTTCAGCGTTCCTTTGCTTTCACTTCCTATAATTACTGTTATCTTATTGATATCGAGGGAGCCCGACTTAGGGGCTATAAAACCGTCAAAAGTGAATTGCATCGACAATTACCACCTTTCGAACGTCCCCTTGTGTTTTGGGGAATATAAATTCCGAGCTTACCTAGCGTCCAAGACCGGGTACCTTTGCTAGCTGTTGTTGTAGATGCTTCGGATATGGCGGTATTATGAACGGTAGCGCAAACAGTATGCCCATGCTCAAAGCATACACGATCAGTGCGTAGAAGAGACCAGCGGCCATATTGCCTTTCACTATTTTCCCCGTCGCCATGCCAGCTGTAAGAGATAGGCTCAGCGCCATGTAGAACACGTAGCCCAGAACTTCTAACGGATCCAACGGCTGGAGTTGCTGTTTTCCTAGCTTCCTGTTGACCTCTATTGCTGATGCGTACATTTGAACCGAGAGGTAGTAGAGTATGGCCGCGGTAGCTACGAAGATTATCACACTAAAGAGTATTATGAAACCTTGATTCTTTAGCGTCTTCTCCCTTTCCATTTCGAATTCCCTTATTCTCCTCGCTAGCTCTGAGGCTTTGTCGAGCACCTCCATAGCTCTTCCGCCGCTCTCGTATGCTTCTTCGATGAAGTAGAAGTATTTCCTAGTTTCTTTCGGCAATTCTTTTAACACTAACCTTATTGCATCTATCAAGTCCAGACCTAATATGTAGATCATTGTAGCTATCCTCAATATATATGGAGTTAGCGCCCCATAGTTCCTCTCAGCGATTTCGGTAAATGCTGCATAGACTTTCGTACCGCTCCTAACGACTACAGATAAGTCTTGAAGCATTACCGGTGTGTTTTCTATAATGCTCTCTATTCTTCTCATATATTTGTAGTATGCTATTGCCGGGCCTAAGATGATCAGTCCTAAACTTATGGCTATGGCTCTCAGTGTCGCTGGGTTGTATGGTAAATAGAGTCTTGGTAGGGCTTCAAAGACCTTGGCTCCCGGTGGCTGGTAAAGCATTATCCCGGCTATAATGCCCAAGACGGGAAATATTATTGAAATTGCAATTTCATCTTTCGTCATTTTAACCATGGGCTTTACCACCCCCTTATCTGGCTTAATGTGCTGTCTATCATCAATATGGCGAATACGGATAATAGTGGAATGCCGAAGAATGCCATCATTCCCGCAAGCATTCCCGGGGGTATGGGCAAGCTCAGACCGAAGCTCTTGGCTGCAGGGCCCATGGTACTCAGAACTACCGCGAAGGATAGGCCCAGTATTGGCATTACAGCCGCGCCGGTAACGTACATCTCACTCATTATCTCTAACGAACCTATTGCCTCTTTCATTTTAGCGTCCATCTTTGCCATGGCCGTTTCGAAGCCTATGTCCGCAAACTTCTCTAAGCCTATTCCGGATTCTATTACGTTAGCCAAACCTATCAAGAAGTTAGAAAAGTCTCTGTGAGGAGTTTGTTGGGCCACCTCTTTCAACACATCGATTATGTCTTCACCCAATATGAAGACCCTCTTTACCACTTCGCCTAGTTCTGGTTCCGCGCCAAGCGCCTCGCTCTTCTCATACAACTTCCTTATGGCTTCAGAGTATGTGGTTCCAGAGACGCCTAGCGCTGCTAAGTAGGCATAAAGGACAACCAAGCTTTTCTCTAGCTTTGGTGCCCTCGACGAGAACATCATTAGCGGTGCCATATAGAGTAGTGCGAATGTTATTGCATAGCCGAGTATGAATGATAGGATTGTAGCTAGGAATACCATGGGTATAGGTAAATAAAGTACATAAAATGTAATGAAGAATACGAAGAAGGAAATTAGAGGCGCTATAACTAGAGGTAAGAGAACCATAGTGGCTACATAAGCTGGATAGGACACCCTTAAATGAGAACCAAGCACGTACTTCTCTAGGTCCTTAAAGGCCTCCTCTATCTTCCTCTGTATACCCAGTTCTTTTGAGATGCGGTAGAAGAGGTAGAACAGAGCGTTGCCCCTTTCCATCTCCTTTCTCTTTTTCTTTTTTCCCTCTAGCTTTTCGAAGAGTTCCTCTAGTACGAGCTTGGTGCTCATATCGGCAACACCTCCTCTACGAATCCCGACACCCTTAGTTCCGAGGCTACTTGAGTGTAGACCGCGTTCGGGTTTCTTCTATACCTCCTTGTTATTTCCATTACATCCTTTACACTAGTTTTCTCCCTCCAAACCATCCATTTTATGACGAGCGCCCTCCTTTTCATTTCGTTGTAAACTTGGTGGTAGTCCATGAGCATCTTGTTAGCAGCATCCTCTATTAGGTATAGATGCTGTGCCTCTTCCCAAGAGTCGGTCTCGTAGTCCCACTTAAAGGCAGTGCTCATTACTAGATCTCCCTTTTCATCGATCGTTATTATTTCTCTCACTTCTAACGCTCTCCTCACCACCTTTCCGCCATACTTTACTCTCGCCATGTGTACGAACACTTTTACCGAAGGGATAAGGCCTTTTGGAACATTCATTGGCTTAGTAATTAGCCTCTTTATAGCAGCATCTATTGATTCGCCGTGGACTGTCCCCAGACCTCCGTGTCCTACCGAGACTGCTTGGAAGAAGGTGAATGCCTCCTCACCTCTTATCTCACCCACGATAATGAACTCCGGTCTCTGCCTTAGTGCGGACTTTAGTAGGTCATAGAGTGTGATGTCCGCTACGCCGGGTTCGTTCGAAGGCCTAGTTACCATTGCTACCCAGTTTTCATGCGGAAGCCTTATTTCTGGCGTGTCCTCAGCAGTAACTATCTTGCTTTCTGGTGGTATCATCATAGCTATCGCATTGAGTGTCGTGGTTTTCCCTGACGCCATAGCTCCAACTATTAGTGCTGAGTTTATTGAGTCAACAAGGATCCACAAGTAAGCTGCTATTTCTGGCGAAATAGTACCAAGCCTAACCAGCTCTGGCAGTGTAAAGGGGTTCTCACGGAACTTCCTTATAGTGAAGGAGGGACCCCTATAGGTCACGACTGGATGCGTTGCGTGAAGCCTGTACTTCCAGGGAGGTATAGCACCGTCCAATATCGGCTGTGCGTAGCTTAGCTCCTTACCAGCTCTTACGGCGAGCTTTCTCACGTACCTCATCAGTTCGTCTTCATCGATCCAGACGACGTTGCTCCTTAACCATTCATACCTCTGGTGCCATACGTAGATCGGCAGAGCTGTACCGTCACAGAATATATCCTCTATCGCCGGGTCGTGGATAATTACGTCCATAGGTCCATATCCAACAGTATCCCTTACTATATAGTATGTTATCTTCTCAACGCTTAGTATTGGAAGTTTTAGACCGTAGTCCCTTGCCATTCTCCTTACGGTTTGTGCAATTAATCTTCCAGCCTCTAGGGGGTTTTTGACCGATTCCTTGAGGATTTCTGGCCTAGTGTGGAACTCTTGATATAGAAGGGACTTGAGTTTAAGGAGGCCGGCCAGTTCCCTTCTAGTTAGTATGGGCTCTATTACGTGATACCTCATACGCTCTTCTTCATCTATGTAGACTAGGACGTAGCTGTAAGGAGCCCTCACGGTATAGAAGTCGATGAGCCTCTCTGGAGGTATTAGGCTCTTTAGTACCCTTCCTCCAGTAATCCCCCCTTCCAGTGCTGCAGTTCCCGAACCAGTCTTCCTAGCTCTGGCTATGATGTCAGCAGTGCTTTTACCCTTTTTCAGTCTCTTGGCTAGTTCTGCGAGGTTCCTCTGTATCTCTTCGATAACCTCCCCTAGCGTCGGCAATGATTTCACTCCTTTGATTAAGGAAGTAAGTGGGGGTTAAAGCGTTGGGCCATTTCAAGGAGGCGATTGAAATTTAATGCTCCAATTTTTCCACTACAAAAACGGGGGCTCGGGGGTGGATAAGGAAAGGCTCTTGATAGAGGCACTCCTATCTCATAATGGAAAGGCTGAAATAGACAATATTGTAAAATACATGAAGGAAAGGAGTACCTACGTCACACGCGGTGAGGTTGAAGATTTGGTTGAACGCTCACGTCATGTAATAAGAGTTGGTAACACGCTCTACTTGAATGACTGAAAGATGCATAAAATATCCGGATAAACCTCAATACAATCGTTATCACCCAAGCCCTTACCCTTCAAGGAACTTATGACGAAGGCCCTGCAAACCCTTTTCATTTCTTCTAACACCTTCTCTGGCTTCTCAACGTTCTGGAGTACTGTAAAACTGTAACACGTACCAAATGAATTGCTCCTCAGAGGGAGGAGCTGGGCATCGGCTAATAGCAAGTCAGCAGGTCTGCCTTTAACCCTCCTTAACGCTATGCTTAGCATCCCCAAGCTCTTGTCTATACCTAAGTAGTACGTTTTCTTGGGTAGATTTTCTAACAGCAGTGCGGTCCCACACCCCACATCTAGGACTTTCTTGCTAGGTCTGAGGAGCCTTAGTCCAGTAAAGTATTTTCTTCTCTGTTCTTCACCATAAAGCTCATCATAGCTTCGAGCTATAATATCGTAGTACATCGGGAAGTTAGCCTCTCCGAGTAATTAAAAGTTCTTCCCGAACAACCAGTACTTTCTATACATAGGACCCTAACTTATAGTATGGTGAAGGGAGTAGAAAACCCGGTGGTATGCGTGGTAGAAGAAAAGGTTCAAGCACAACAAGAGAATGTAACTCCTGAAGAGAAGGTAAAATTGCTTCAGGACGAACTTAGGAGCCTAATGGCCCAAGCCGAATACTTGAGGGATCAAATAGAGGCCGTCAATGTGCTGATTGATGACTTGTATGCTAGCCTCGAGGTGCTCGACTATATAGCTAAGGAGGGTAAGGGTAAGGTGGTCTTAGTACCAATAGGCGCTGGCAACTTCATCAAGGCCAAGATCGAGGACACAAGTACTGTTGTGACCTCCATAGGCGGTAAGCTAAGCTTAGAGGTCCCAATTGAGGAGGCCAAGAAGACCATAGAGACCAGAATAGCTGCCCTAGAGCAAGTGAGACTAACGCTCTTAAGAAAGTTGGAGGAGATAAACAGAAAGATCAATGAGATCCTCCCGAGGGTCAGGGAGGAGGCGCAATAAATTGGACCCATACAAGGCCCTTCTTTTAAGAAGCCAGATTAATGTTATTAACGAAACCCTTACTCGCCTCCAACTAGAACTCAAAGAACTGGAAGAAGCATTAAAATGGGTTCAAACACTTCACCCGAAATCTGCCTATAAGATCTTCGGAGGTAAAGTTGCCATCGAGATAGATCCTAAGGAAATAAGAAAGATAATAGAAGATGAGATAAGGTTACTGAAAGCAAAGATAGATGCATTAGAAAAAGAGAAGGACAAATTGCTATCTGAGTTGAACTCTTCGAGATAAATTTTTAAACCCATGTGAGTACTCCTCCATGGAAGTGCCGGGGTAGCTCAGCTGGTAGAGCGCCGGGCTGTTAACCCGGTGGCCGGAGGTTCGAGTCCTCCCCCCGGCGCCATCCCTGCTCCCGCGTCTCTGAAATAGTCACAACCCTTCACTCCATGCACTTCGTACCAACGGTTTCCGCCTCACACTTTTGCACCTTATGGTACGCGGAATTATGGTTCCGTTCGGGAGAACAAATGTTTTCATTCAAATATATAATGCGTGCGAGAAGGTATGCCATGGTAAGAATTATGCATGAATGGATAAAACCCCTCATAACGCGTGGTAGAGGAAACGCCAAGGTGCTCATCCTCTCCAAGCTTAGCGATGAACCAAAGCTTGCCTACGAGATATACATCGCTTTGAAAGAAGAAGGCTTCCCAATAGCGATCAGTACGCTTTATACAGTTCTTAAAGAGCTTGAGAAAGAAGGGTTAGCCAAAGTCATCGAAGAAAATATGAACAAAAGGTATGTAATAACGGAAAAAGGTAAAGAGTATTTGAACAGACCGGAAAACCTATCCATCCTTAGAAAGTACGAAGAAAACATAAACAGGTTAAGGATGTTTGAAAAAATAGGCTTGACAGAATTTATGAAGACTTTAAAAGAACTATTCTACAATGTAGATAGGCTCAGCGAAGAGAAGTTGGAGAAGTTAATGAAGATTATAAAGAACACCGATCGAGAGATACGTGACATAATGTATTCGCTTTATACCGAATGAACTCCAAAGCAAAATTCCTTTATCCCCTCTTTTCAATTCCTCACGGGTTTAATCTTTGATCCCTGTTACTACGATGGTCGCGGGTAGAGGTACGGTCTCTACGAAGATAAAGGGAGAATACAATAAGAATAAGCCTTCACGCTTTACCGAATATTTTCGCCCTCTCGTCTTTTGGAATATAACTTATCGTTGTAATCTGCGATGTTTGCACTGCTACATAAGGGCTAAAGCAGAAAAAGATCCTTCAGAACTGAACACAGAAGAAGCCAGAAGGCTTTCGGAAGAGATGGTTTCGATGAGAATTCCATTGGTTATATTAAGCGGAGGGGAACCACTTATCAGAGAGGACTTCTGGGACATAATAGAACCTATGGTGAAAGCTCCTCTACCCAAGCTGTCGCTTAGTACCAATGGAACGCTGATAACAAAGGACGTTGCCCATAAACTAAAGGACTATGGCTTTTCCTATGTAGGGATATCAATAGATAGCATAGTACCGCAGTATCATGATAAGTTCAGAGGGGTTCCGGGAGCGTTCCAAAGCACACTCAAAGGAATAAAGAACAGCATAGAAGTAGGTTTGGATGTCGGTATAAGGACGACTATTACTAAGTACAATATAAGAGAAGTTCCTGACATAGTGAAGTGGAGTGCCGAACAAGGAATTAAGAGGGTATCGTTCTACCTACTCGATACGATAGGTAGAGGGGAGGAGATAAAGGAATGGTTACCCACGCCAGAACAGCTCAGATGGATGGCCGATATCGTGATAGACCTAGCAAGGGAGTATGCGGACAAACTTGAAATACTCATCGTCAGAGGAAACTTCATGGGAATATATATAGCGAAAAAGTTGGCCAAGGACAGAGAAGACTTTGAGAAGTATTTGAAAATGCTACAAGCTCAAGGAGACTGTGGAAGGAAGAGTATAAGCATATACCCTAACGGAGACGTTAAACCGTGCCAGTTCATAGACTGGGTCACCTTAGGAAACGTAAGGAAGGAGAGTTTAAGGGAAATACTTAGGAAAGACAATCCACAACTCCAACCATTCCTAAACATAAGCAAGTACTTAAAGGGTAAGTGTGCTAACTGTCCCTTCAAGGAAGTGTGCGGCGGAGGCTCCAGGGGGAGGGCATATGCAGTATATGGAGATCCTTGGGCTGAAGACCCATTATGCTTCATAAATCCGGAGGAGTTTCAGGAAGTAGAAAGCGTGAAAGCTTGAAGCAATTACTGTATTTAATGCTCATCCCAATTTCGACTTACCTAGGACCATTAGGTCCCCTACTTCTATTTCCTTCGCTTTGGGGCATCTATCATTGGTTAAGTTCTGAAGCTTATCTGGGTACAGGAAAGGAAGGGCGGATATATTCTGCAGCTCTAACTTCTGTGATAGGCCTTTTAACCTATACTAACCCTTGGTGCCTTATAGGTGTATTAATCTTCCTCGTCTATTGGGCAAGACTTTGCTTGTGAACATAAGGTATTATCCTAGAAATTTCGATGAACTCTTAAGGGCATGTGCCCTCGCTCGGTTTGCGGAACTAAGTGGTTCGAGCGTTAGGACTTCCTTCGATTGTCCTTTGGTTAAAAATTCTGAGGGCAAAGTAACGCTAGAATTAATAAGATTTAAGGGTTTGAAGATAAAACCCGAAGCACCGTTCATATTGGATATCCCGTCGCTTCCCCTTTGGTTAGGAGAAGGCATCCACTATCATATTGCATACCACTTTTACTCTAAAAGGTCTTTAATGAATATAACACAAAGCATTAAAGCTAAGGAACTCCTTAAAAAAGAATATATAGATGCTAAAGTAATACCCTTTCAACCTCCAGAGGAGTTCCTAAAGATTAAGGACGAAGGCAAATACATTTGTGCATGGTTTCCAAAAAGGCACGAACTGGAAGAAATAGAGAAGGCCAGCTTGAGGGCAAAGATGAAGAACCAAGTCATAGTGCTGGGTACAAGCTCAAGAGTTTTGAGATCAGTTAGTATCGAAAGCATTAGGGACTTGATGTTCTATTTGAGATTATGCAAGGCCTTCATATCTCTGAGGTCGGATATAGGCCCCCTTCCCCCTTATGAGGACAAACCCGAAAGGACATTAGCTAAAGCCTTAAGGAAGGGTCTAATTTCAGATGATTGTATTAAACCCAATCCCTTGGATGAAGCCCTAAAGGAGGCGTTGAAAACCCCTTGCGAGGGAGATTATCCAAGAGAAATGGAAGACTTCTGGAGCGAAGTTTTAGAGCACCTCTGAGCCCTTAAAAGGGCCTTTGGGAGAAGTGGGGTTTCGAAGTGAAAAAGATAGTAATAATACTTGCTCTAACATCTATATTCATGGCTCAAGTTCCTTACCAAGTACTCCTAAATGAGAGCGAACAGTACTTTTTCCAAAGCCAACAGCCTTGTGGAGGATTCTTCAATTGTAATTACGCCCCCAATCGCTTTGACGTCTTTTATAGCTATCTAATAAGCGATAGGTATCCCATGTCTTATGAGCTAGCAAAGACTTTCGATGAACAGAACTACGTAAACTATTATCCGCTCTCGGAGGTGATGGCCCCTGACTCCGGAATGTATGCTTGGGGTCCGCTTTTTGATGCCTTGGCCATTCTTAGTATGAACGATACCTCTCCTATAGTTCTCTCTATGGAGAAGATAATACTAAGCCAATTTGGTACTACGGGTCTTCATGTAGGTGTGAGCAGTGTTTCCTATTATCCTAATTCTCCTTATGATTTTGCAGCTACGTTAATGGCACTCGAAATAGCAGCAAAGAGCAAGAGTGTTGACGGAAACTTGAATGATACCAAACTGTTAGAGCAACTGGATCCTAACTTCTGGACTGCTCTGCTGGATTACATAGAGTCTCCCACAGTAGACATAAATACATATGATGCGGAGTTCGCCTCATTAATACAGATGGCACTAGGTTATCCCTACTACAGGGAACAATTGTGTCTGGCCCTTAATGAGACATACTTCAGCATAATCTATAGGAATTTCATGACAGCTACTCCAGTGACTTCATACGGTATGAACACTTTGGCCTCTCTTGGCAATGCAGCTATGATATGCGCAGCTTATGGCTATCTGAACCTAACATATGCTAAAGACGTGGAGTATTGGGCACTCATGTCTATACTCGTTAACGAGGGTCAGTTACCACTAAATAACTGGATATTGCAAGACAGTTACAGGTTGATGATAGGCGAAGAACCCAGAGGCTTTTCGGTATTTATGGTCGGTTCATGGCCAGGTTTCGGCGGACAAGCTACAACAAATGTCCCCGCACCGATCAAAGTGGTGGTAGGTACGAACATCACGAAAACTGTGACGCGGCCCTACGTGGTTACTGAAACAGAAGTGATAATGGCTTCTGTCACAAGGGAGTCCTTTGCTGCACCTACCCTCCTCGCACTACTAGCATCAAAATTCAGAAGGAGAAAAAGATCTAAGTAAGTATCCTCTCCAACATACCCTTGTCTCTCGCTTTTCTAATTTCTTTAGCTATCCTCCTTCCTACGCTCATAGGTTCGTCCCAGTACAAGTAAGTATAGGGTCCTCCGTTCATGTAAACGTTAGTGCCGGCAACTATCCTACCTGAGAATTCAAAGACAACTATTTCTCCTTCATCTGTTATTATGGACTCTAATGAGAAGGGTCCTAGGATCTCTTCACCCACGTATTTCCTAGTAGCTTCAACAAACATCTTGCCATATTCGTACACCTTTATTAGTAAGCTTTCCCTCAAGACCAAGGGTATGTTTCCTACTACTGTAAAGGTGGGCTTCACTTTCTGAGCATATTGGGGAGGGAGCCTCCTCAAACCATCAACATTGCTCTCGTATCTTATATCCATCCCAGTTATCTCTAGCCTATTGTAAACCTTGGAATTGAAGTAATGATAATAGGCTGGAACGCCTATTACGTATTCTTGGATTATGTAGTTGTCCGGATTGCCAAGCCTTTTGAGACCTTCTCTCACCTCCTCTGGGGTACTAGCTATGAAGTAACCCTTGCCGCCCTTGGCTCCACCCAGCTTTACAATAACTAGTGTGTCAACTTCTTCTGGATCCTTAAACTCCCTAGGAACTCTAATTCCAGCCTTTCTGAGCAATTCCATTTTCTTGTCTTGGTATTTTTCCCATTCCAATATTTTCTTACTACCAAACATAGGTACCTTCATTTTCATTATATTTTCTGGACCAACGTATTCAACGAAGCTTCCGTGAGGTATTAGTATTGCATTTAGGCTTAGGAGTTCACTTTCTACTTCTTTACTTGCAACTTCGTGCCAGCTCTCAACAATAATGAAGGAGTCTATAAAATGAGAAAAAGATCTGTAGAATTCGTAGCGGTCCTTCCTTACTATAATCGCGGTTCTCAAACCCTCCTTTTTGGCTCCATGAAGTATTTGAAGTGCCGTATGGCTCCCAACTGTGGCTATGGTCAGTTTGCTTAAGTCGTAGTCCAACGCTCACAACCCTCTGTTTGTCAAAGTGAGGCAGCTAAAATCGTCAAGTCAAACTTCTAATTTCCTCTTTGGCGTTCAGACTGGTGTCCCAGTAGTGCTGTTTACGGCTGAAGAGCTGAATAGGAGCATAGAGAAGGGTGTTTCGTGGCTCAAGAGGAGACAGTTAGACTGCGGAGGCTGGGGGAGCTGCGATGCTTCCCAGACTGGTCTCACGGGCTTGGTTATCCTTGCGCTAAGGGAGGCCGGTATAAGTACCGACGATATGAGCATAATACAAGCCGTGAAATTTATTATTTCAAAACAGAGGCAAGATGGTTTCCTACAATGGACTGCGCCTACACAACCAGGATCTTACTACGGAACTGCAAGAGCGCTTATGGGATTACTAGTTGGATCCTACAGAGAGGTTTTGGAGAACAATAGAAGGGTCGTGGAGAAGACCA
>JALWJF010000113.1:0-7908 GCA_027081755.1 Desulfurococcales archaeon
AATCTCTCCTCCCTTAAGAGAATCTGAGTTCTGGTTACTTAGCGCAGCGAGAAGCGTTCTAATCCCGTTTATTCAATATTTTTAAGGATTAATTGGGAAGGGTATCACGAGCGGGCGGGTCGAGAGTCAGCCGCCACCTCGGTCTTCACCGATCGGCACAACAGAGCCTCATCATCCCCGCCCGCGCCCTACTCTTCCTCTAAGACCTCAGAGATGGCCTCTCCCTTCTTCGTAAGGGCATAAAGGGGAGAATTCGGTATCTTGTAGATAAGTCCCTTCTCCCTAAGCCTCCTTAAGCTCTCTCTAATGCTCCTCTTCTTGCCTTCATCTAAGGCACCTAGGTAATAGTATATCTCGGAGGCACTCTTCGGCCCCTCTCTAAGCAGCTTGAGAATGCTCCTCTCCTTCGGCCCTATTCTCATTCCGCCTCCCGGAAATGATTTGTTTCCGGTAATTAAAAGTTTTGCGATACCGTTTTCCGGAAATCATAATTTTCCTTAGAGCGAGCCTATTCTAGAAAGCCTCTGACCCGTGCTAACTTAGGCATTACCTACCGGAAGTATATAAAGTATATACTTTAGTAATACGTTCTTTTATAAAGGGTTTAAAAGGGAGAAGGTATTACCTCATGCTAGCTAGCGTGGCTCTTAGAGAGTATAGGAGAGGTACTCGGGAAGAGGCTTAGGGAGCATCCTCCAAGAGTTCTAGGGCCTTAGCCTTTAACTTCAAGAGGTCTCCGTACTCACAGAAAACGCGAAGGAGAACTAGAAGAGCAATGGAACTCTAAGCCACAGGGATGCAAAAACGTAAAGAGAGTAACAAGGAAGGTACACAGAGGGTTTTTGATACGCATTTAATTTTGAGCATTTTATTCCTCTCCCCACAACATCGTATCGGAGAGGTTGAAGACATGTCCTTCCCTTACTTGAGGCCTAGGAGGCTCAGGAAGAACAAGTACCTAAGGGACCTAGTGGCTGAGACAAGGTTATCTCCCAGGGACTTCATATACCCCATTTTCGTAAAGGAAGATCTAACTGAGCCAGAAGAGATAAGCGCAATGCCGGGTCAATATCGCTGGCCAGTGGAGAAGGCCTTGGAGCCCGTCCAAAAGGCCTTAGACCTCGGAATTCATAATGTACTCATCTTTGGAATTCCAAAAGAAAAGGACGAACTGGGGTCCTCCGCTTACAGCTCCGACGGAGTTGTCCAAAGGGCTGTAAAGCTCATAAAGAAGGAGCTGGGGGATGAGGTAGTAGTACATACAGATGTGTGTCTCTGTCATTACACATCCCATGGTCATTGTGGGGTTTTGAACAAGATCTGTAGGAACGATAGGTGCAGCTATGTAGTTGACAACGACGCGACCTTGGAGCTTCTGGCCAAAGTGGCGGTCAGCCATGCAGAGGCCGGAGCAGATGTCGTAGCGCCTTCCTCCATGATGGATGGAATGGTGAGAGCTATAAGGGAAGCCTTGGACAAGAACGGCTTTACGGACGTAGCAATAATGAGCTACGCTGCGAAGTACGCTTCAGCATTCTACGGTCCATTTAGAGCGGCAGCGGAAAACGCCCCTCAGTACGGAGACAGAAGGACCTACCAGATGGACCCGAGGAACGGAGAAGAGGCGATAAAGGAAGTTGCCTTAGACGTACAAGAAGGAGCAGACATACTCATGGTTAAGCCTGCCTTGGCTTACTTGGACGTAATAAGGAGGGTTAGGGAGGCATTCCCGCAGTACCCCTTAGCTGCTTACAACGTGAGCGGTGAGTACAGCATGGTTAAGGCAGCAGCTAAGGAAGGCTTAGTGGATGAAAAGAAGATAACTCTGGAGATATTGCATGCAATAAAGAGGGCCGGAGCCAACATTATAATAACGTATCACGCTCTCGAGGCAGCTCAATGGCTAAAAGAGGGACTAGATCGGGAACTCTTCTGAGGTGTTAATATTGAGTTGTGAGCCGAAGGTAATTCATTGGAAAGATGTGGAAGCGAAGGAAGTGCCAGAGACTATGGCCACAAAAACCACAATAAGGTGGCTAATAGATCCGAAAATTGCACCGAACTTCTGCATGAGGATATTTGAGATGGAGCCCGGAGGAGTGATAAAGCCCCACTCCCACCCCTGGGAGCACGAGATCTTCATAATAAAGGGCAGAGGGAAAATAGGGATAGGCGATAAGGAATATGAGGTTAAAGAGGGAGACTTCATATACATACCTCCCTGCAAGAAGCACTACTACGAAAACTTAGGAGATGAACAGTTCATATTCATTTGCGTAATACCTAAGGACGGGTGCGAGTGAGCTCTTTCTGCACCATATCTTATTAACCCCTAGCTGTACCATGGTCATGGGGCGCCGCCGCAGCTGGCCGCCGTAGCTCAGCTGGTAGAGCGCGGGACTGTGGAGGCCCGGCTGAGGCCGCGGAGATCCCGAGGTCCCGGGTTCAAATCCCGGCGGCGGCCCCACCACATAACCTTCCCCAATCACATATTAAGATAGGCATGCAGTAGAAGAAAAAGGACCTTAACCGTGGGCTCTGTGGCATAGGTCCCCTCGGCATGGGGTGGGTAGCCCCGGCCTGCCCATGAAGGCTAGCCTGAACCACGAAGCCTAGCAGCTTCTTCAAGCCCTCTCACCTCAGCTCCATTAACTCTTGGATAAGCTAAGGTTCAAGCCTATTGAGAACGCTATGTAGCTATGAAGAGCACTGCAATAATAAACGTAGCAACGGCCTCTGACGCCCTCATTCTCTTAAATCTCTTAAAACTGTGTGAAGGTCGCTCCACCGAGACCTCGTTCAAGGAAGCGCGTTTCAACGAACCCGGGGACCCACGTAGAGGACCACTCCGCTAACTATTACAGCTATAGCTAGGATGAAGAGGAACAGCGTAGTTACAACTCTACCGTTCATTTTCCTCCAAAAAGAGATTGTCCATGAGCCCAAGATTCACAAAAGAGTCCTTTGCGTGTTGAATATGTAATCAGTAAATCATCACAAAAGGGAGAAACAGCTCAAAGTTCAATGGGCAAAGGTCTCATGGTTTGTGACGAGTTGGAAAACTTCGGCGATTGGTACTTAGAGAAGCTAGAGGAGGCTGAACAAATGTACCTCAAAATGCTTAACATGCCTCACAAGTACCCCGAGAGGACGGAGAGTGCGAAGAATGCTAAGCCTTTACGAAAGGTATTGCTAAACCTTTTGGAACGGAAGGACCTAACATTGATAAAGAGAAGCAAATTGCTCGAGCTCATAGAAATTAAAAGAAGGTTTAACCCGTTCAACCCTCACGCATACTACACGAAGCTCATGAGCGCTACGATATCGTCCCGCATTCTTTACCAGCTCTTGAAGGATCCTAAGCCTTTCGTGAAAGCGTGTGAGCTCTTCGAAACCAAGGATACCTACGTGAAGCTTGTGAAGATGCTCGCGTCCGTCTCTGGGTTGCTTTGGCTAGCCTTTTCTGTAGGGTTGAAGTACTGTCATATCCCATCAATCGTGCTAGAGAAACATGGTATAACCCAAGTAGGCTACGGAAAATATTTGCCTCTGTTCGACGTAAGGAAAATGTTCAGGATTGAGAACGTTGAGAACTTAATGAAAGAGATATTTGTGTGCGAGCCATACAAGTTTGAAGAAGTCGGAATAGTACCAAAGGATAGAAGTCTGTTCGTCGACTTGGGAGCGGCTCTGGGAGAAACTACCCTATGGTATTCTCTATATGTAGAAGAATTCACCTCCCTCGCCGTTGAGGGATCGGAAGAGGCGTTGAAGGTTCTGAGGTGGAACTTAAAGCTGACGAAGGAATACCTAAAAAGGAAAAATGCTAATGTACTGCCTATTAATAAGTTTGTGAGAAGCAATAAGGATTTCGAGGATATACTGAAGTTTGCACCTAATGAATACTCTGAGATGGTGATTAAGATGGACATAGAAGGCGGAGAGAGGGAAGTGCTAAAAGGAATAGCAGACCTACTCAAAGAGATGAAACCCGTTCTGAGTGTGGCGTCTTATCACCTCTGGGACGACCTCATAGTCTTACCGAATATAATCAAGTCATCCAACGATTCCTACAAGCTTTACCTGAAGCCTAGGGTGACCGTCTTAAACGCTCCCTACGGCTTTACGTTCAATCTGTTCGCAAAGTAGCATAGAGCAGTTCTTTAAGTCGTTGCTTGAGGTGCTTCATGGCTGATCTTAGTGCGTAAGGGGCTGAAAGAGATAGCGCTGGCTATCGCATCGTTAATACTAGCGTTCGTCAGCCTATTTAATCCATTAGTATGCAGGATAGCGGTCTTTATCATATATCTGGGTTTAGCTTACATCTTCTTGTGGAGTGGCATATTGAACTTCGTGTTCTCAAAAGAAGCACCTAGTCTAGAGGAGTACTTGAAAGAGATAGACGATATCAAGAGAAAGTACGGGGTGAAAGAGGAGTGAGGGTTGCCTTCCTTTTCTACGACAGTTGCGACAGAGTGGTCAAAAGCGTAGGGGGCCTCGTGGTCCACACTTTTCAGAACCTAGCTCCATGCTTCGACTCCGTCGTGCTCTGTGCCGGTAAGGGAAGTGGGTATAGGGACGGGATCCCATACATAGGGATAGGGGACATTAAAAGTCCCAAGTTAAACAAGTTTCTCAGGCGCTTCTTTGTAAAGTACATGAGGTTCTTATACTTGAGGGGGATTCTGCCACAAGCTTTCTTAAAAAAGAGAGTTGAGGCTCTGGCCTCCGAGCTGGGCGTTGATGTGATAGTCCCCATATACTCGGACATACCCGAGATAAAGTACTTCGCATTCGGTGGCACGTTACCTTTAGCCATAGAGCTGCTGATAGATAGCGTGAGCTACGAGTTCATTAAGATGGGTGTGCTAGAGAAACTAGTCATTCTCACTTTATTAAGAATGAGCATGCTCGCCGATAAGGATATGGTGCTTTTCGCTTTATCTAAAAGAGATTTGGACATGTGGTTCAAGGGTCCGTTGAGCAGCAGAGGGACTCCGGTTTACCTCGGACTACCCAAGGACTTCAAGGAGAAAGTTACATCTAAGATAGGTAAGGGGGAGAGACAAGGTAAGGTAAAGTTCTACCACGTGAGCGTATTCATGACTAAGAGGGATTATCATCACATAATCTTGGCTTCTAAGATGTTGAAGGACAAAGGGTACGATTTCGATGTCAACTTGCGCATAACCACAACTGAGCCTCGTGTCAAGCAAGCGCTTTTAGACCTCGTCTGCTCCCTTAAGGTAGAGGATGTTGTAAACTTAGAAATTTCAGATACACCATTACCTATAGACAAGTATATCGAGTTTCACTTGAATAACGATGTCCTATTGTGGACAGGGAGGCTTCAAGGTTATGGCATAACGCCCTTGGAGGCCCTATACTTGGGCAATCCAGCCATAGTTACTGAGAAGGCTGGCATAGCTGAAGTGTTAAGAGGTACGAAAGGTGTCAAGATTTACAACCCCGAAAGAGTGGAGGATCTCGCTAAGGCAATGGAATGGTACCTCGTAAACGATGACTGGAAAGAAATAAGGGGAAGGTATAGGGACTTTGTAGACAAAATAGATGCCATAACATGCAAAATGCTGTCTTCTGTGCTAAGTACCGTAGCGGGTGGGAACAAATGAATGTGAAGGAAATAGCACTGAGAATTGCTAGTTTATTGTACAGGAAGAAAATAATAGATTTCATAACATACGTTAAGGTAGCCTTCATGAACTATATTGCATTCATATTATCACTAATAAATATGATGGCTATACTAAGGGGCATAGTGCTACCTAGGCTTAAGGTGAGGGGGTTCTTAGCCGACATAATTACTTTAGCCTCGCTGGTAGCACTTTTAATAATAGGAATAGGACTTGGATGGTTCGATACCAATGCCGGAATAACGAGGAAGGTCGTGGAGAAGCAAGCGTACTGGAGGAAACCTCAGTGGGCGACGGTGTCCCTTGCGGTAGGACGAATATATCCCCTTCCAGAAGTAGTCGTATTATGGAAGCTGTTGGAGGAGAAGGGAGAACTTGACGAGGAAGCCAAGAAATGCTTGAGGATGACTGCTAAGAACACCGTTTCGTGGGTCGCTAACAGCTACAAGGGCATAACCAAGTCTACTTCGATGCCTTTACCGGAGTGCATAGAGTTCTATCTGAAGAAGGCCGGAGCCAAGGAAATGAACGTGGAAGATCTCGTAAGACTATTTGAAATGCCGGAGTACAGGTGAAGGGAATTGAGAGTACTGTCGAAATTAGTAAGGCTGTACGTTTACATGAGGCTTGGCATAAGTAACTATATCTCATTTCTCATATCGTTGTTCAACACGGCATCCCTCGTCTGGTACTTCACCGGCTTAAAGCACATGATATCCTATTCCTTGTTCCTCTTGATAACGTTTGCCGTATTCTTGCCGCTCGCAGCTGCGTTGGGCTATTATGACCTAAAGAAGCTGGTGTCGAAGGTTACCGTCGAGGTCAGCCCATACTGGAAAAGGGCCAAGTTCATAGATAGTAAGCTCTTCACGGGAGCTATAATATGGCCCGTGTTAGCTTCCATCATGAAGCATAGCGTGGAGGACGAGAGAATAAAGGAATGCTTAGGAAAGGCATCGGAAGAGATCATGAAGTGGATAAAGAGTGAGGGCGAGTACGTGCCTAGGAACCCGTGCTTCTGTGAGCTGGCAAAGGAGATGGGCATCCTGGATGAAGAAGGATATAAGATGTGCTTGGTAGGTGCCGTCGAGGCAGAATGATATACTTCAAAGTTCCAAATACCATGCTGGGAAAAGCGATAGCTAAGGATCTTAAGGAGTTAGGGGCAGAAGAGCTAACTGTTAAGAAGTTCTTTAAGGTAAAGGAAAAGGATATCGTATTTGCATACAAGCCAAAATTGAGGGATCTGGTGTTTATTTCCATGCTAAACGCCAAAAAGGTATTCTACGCCTCCAAAGTGAAGGGACTTGGGGTCAATATTGACCCTTTATCGCCCAGACCAGTCTTGCCTAATCCATTACCCCTTAAGGGAGGGGACAAGCTCTGCCTCTCTCCTTTGAGCGATGACATAAAGAGTTCAGCTAGGGTATTACACTTCCTAAGGAGTTTAGGATATGACGTCTACGTTACTTCCGAGAACCCCCTCCTCAGTTCGCTGGTAAAAGTGGAGAAGGTTGGCCTGGAAGAGTGCGGGGGCTTTCTAGCCTTCTACAATACGTGTAACGCCGAGAACGTCTTCGAAGCTTTCACCCTCGCCCAAGTAGGCTTGGTCGCAAAGGGACCCAAAATAATGACGAAAGCGCTGTCGGAGCTTGCGCCGTGCATTAAGTGGATTAACAGCTGGCGGGAGTCCTTGGAAAAGTCAGACGAAATAAAGGGATGCGGAGTTAAGGGAAACTTAATTCATTTCCTCTCTTCATTAACTACTACGTGAAGGGCCTTGTTGAAAGCCTTAAAGTTGCTCATTGTGTTTATAGCCTCTTTATCGGCCCTTACCTTGGAAATGAAGTAGTGGATCAAGGACAGAGCGAAGTATGAGAACGTTGCTAACCAAGTGAACGCTCCAAACACTTCGAAGGTCAGTTTGTAATTTAGGAGCAGCGCTGAAATGAGCATGCCCATTGCGAGGGCAGAGACCCAAGGCTTCATTGCTTTTCCCTCCACTCCTTGTAAAGCCTCTTCAGCTCCTCCTCAAATTCCTTCTCTACTTCTGGCAACGGCTTAGGCCTGGGTACCGTGGTGAGCTTCACGAACGCCCACAGACCGAACAGCGATATTCCTATACTGAGTAACCACACGTAGAACCTCAAGAACAACAATGCTATTCCTTGAGGAGCGAAGAGCAAGAAGTACGTTATTACTATGTCGGCAATTATTACAAATGCCATTGCCCCTAAGGCGATCTTCCTCAAGT
>JALWJF010000113.1:7918-11889 GCA_027081755.1 Desulfurococcales archaeon
CTTTCCCCTTCAAAGAGCCGTTGCTGGCTTTTATTTTGCTATAAGATCTGCGGAGAGGGCTCGACGTGATAGGCTTTTTGATGAAAGCCACGAAGGAAGCCGGCTTAAAAAGAACCATAGAACTCCTCTTAACCCTTCTAAAGGCCAGTGCATACGACGACATTACCTTATCCCACAAGTACTCCAAAATATTTATCCCAGATGCATTCGTTAAGTCACTCAAACCATTGGGAGTTAAACAGCTAACGGATTACGGAGAGTTCGAACTATTGAGGAATGGCTATTGGAGGGCCGGGGGTAGGTGGGTCAAGTCGTGTGAATGTACTGGCGAACTCGGCTACCCTTGTTACAGCTCTCCAAGAGGAGTAAAGGACGCGAAGTCTTGCTTCTCATTCTTGGACGACTTCCACCACATGGCATTACCAATAGCCCCCAAGAAAGGGGCCGACGTCAAGTACCCTTGGTTTTACTTGAGGTTTCATCACCTAGCCAAGGCTTCCCTCATCGCGCTTGACGGAAAAGATCTAGGAAGAGCTAAAGACGTGCTAAACCACGTCGACCCATACTTTGGTCCGGCGTGGGGCAACGCGATGGAAGCCGGCATTAGGGCGCTAAATGCCATATTCGCAATGGAATACGCGCTCAAGTACGATTTAGAACTGGCTAGGGAGCTCACTAGGCTAATAGCGCTGACGCCACCATTCATATTGAGGTTCATGGAGGGCTGGACTACGACGAGCAACCACACAATGATGGACCTAGTGGGCTTAATTTCCTCAATTTCCTTCTTAAGCACTGCACACAACGGCTTTGCTAAGTTCTTGGACAAAACCTTACCGATGTTCGTAACGGAAGTAAACTTACAACTCTCGGAAGGGTGGCAATACGAAGCAGCGACAGCTTACCACCTGCTGGTCACAGAGGGTATACTGGCTACTCTCTTTGTACTAAATAGGACCCAACCAAGGTATTATGAGAAGGTCTACGCACGCATAGCCAAAACCGTTAAAAAAGCCGTCGAGAACTTGGCTTCAATGACCCTTCCAGATTCCAGCTTCCCTCTGGTAGGGGACAACGGCAGCGATAGAGCGTTGGTCTTAGAGAGGCTCACTAGGAACTACACCTCAACGCTCACTTCGCTTTCCCTCGCTTTATCGCTGAACGTACTGAAGGAATTACCAAAGCTTAGCGAAGACGCCAAGGAAGAGTTGGTCTCTATACTGAACGCTTTAGGAGGTCAATACGCAGAGGAAGCAAAGGTTCTGAAGAGCAACGATCCTTGGATGCACGTTTACAATGATAGCGAAAAGTTCGTGGCACTTTATTGCGCCGAGACCAGAAGAGGCGTTCCCAGCGGTCACCACCACTCCGACAAGGGAGGCTTCGTGCTCTGGTATGGGAAGTGGATTGTACTAGATCCGGGGACGTTTAGCTATACGGGTCTGCCGGAGGTCAGGGACCTAATGAGGTCCGCACTCCTCCATTCTGCCCCAAGGCCCTGTGGCAAGGAGCAGTGTTCCTATCCTTCTTCCTTCTCCGCCGAATGCTTCTGCAAGTGTACATTTAACGATTACATGAATTTGAAGGTTAGGTGCGGAGGTAAGACGTTCTCAAGAAAGGTAAGAATACTCGAGGACAAGGTAATAGTTGAGGACAGCTTCGAGGGAGGGTGTTGGGAAGAGAGCCTAGTATCTCCAAAGGTAGACGGGGAAAACTTGAACGGAATTAAGATGAATGTGGAAGGACCGGTGGTCGAACGAAAGATTCTGGACGCGTTTTGGTCCCCCTCCTACGGCGTTATAGAAGAAGCAAAGGTATTAATGATTAGGTACGAAAAAGCCAACGACTTCAAGGTTATAAAAGAATTCATACTTAGGTGAGGTTATTCTAAGAATTAAGGTGGTGCTCGAAAAGCGCTTCGGGTACCGAAGAGTGCGGAGCTTGATGAAGAAAGTTAAGACCAAAGTTGATAGGTACATTCCAATTTCCAAAAAGGCATTTCTCATAAATATGCTCCAGCTATTTGCGTTGTTACTTATCCTCATTGCAGTTCCGCTGTGGCCTCCAGCGTTGAACTTATTGGGTATATTAGCACTCCTAATCCTAACCTACTTGTCCTTTCTAGCAATCTACGCAACGTATCTAAGGAAGAAAACGAAAAGGGAAGAGCTGTACGACTCTGGGATAATTATTGGCACGACCTCTCTCAAAACCGCAGGGGGCACGACATCGCACTTACTCGGAACTATTGACTCATTAAAGACCGTGGGTGTAAAGAAGATCCTAGTAATCTTCACCACCGACGAAGGAAGCGTGGCAACAGATATAGTCAAGAGTGTTAGAGACAAGGGAGCCGATGTAGCGTTCGTGCCCCTCTCTCCGAACTTGTTCTCCACTAGAACGTTCAAGGAGGTTAAGGAACTCACACAACTGATGTCTAAGTCTAAGCGATTTATCTTTAGACTTACGGACCCCCTCTTAACGCAGATATCATTCATGATCAAGGTTTATTTTGCCAAGGTGGCCTCTTGTACGTATATAGCGTTCGAGGTTAGGAGGTTATGTGAGAGCAGCAAGAACTTTGCCATAGTACCTTTAGCTACAAAGCTGATAGTTGCGATAAAGAACTGCATGCCTTCCTTCGGTGATGGAGCGTTACCTTGCTTGCTCTTCGACGAGCTGTACTGCGTCAGCGAGACTGACAAGGAATTGCTAATAAAGGATACGTTGCTCTGTAAGTTGTTTAAGGAAAAGGTCAAGGCAACTTACACTCCCCCGAAGTCCTATGAGCCTAAGGAGAGGGGTAAGGAAGGGGTCGTGTGCTTCTCCGGAACCTTTATGGGCCACCACGGAGCGGACGAACTCTTATTGTTCTTAAAAGAGGTTAAGAGGAGAAACTTGAAGATAAAGCTAAGGCTCTACGCACCCGATGCCAACCTCTTCCATTTGTTCAAATATGCTGCAGAAAAGTATGGCTTGAGCGACCTCTACGAGAGGGTTTACATAAGGGACTGGAAGGAGTACATGGAGGATATGGATAAGAACTGTTCCATACTTCTGGTCCCGTACTCCGATTTGGTAAAAATAGATCCGTTCTTCGGAGCGCCCTCAAAGCTGTCGGAATTCATTCTCTTAAAAAGACCTATCATACTGTGGAGTGAAGAAGAGTACGTGAGGTCGTTGAGAGCGTTGGCAAAGACGAACTGTGCTTTCATCGTTAAAGATTACAGAGAAGCAGTGGACGTCGTGGAGAAAATTCTCAAAGAGGGCATTGGTGAGTGTCAAATCGAGTTGAAAGAGTCGCCTTTCGTAAAGACAATAAGAGAGTTTATTCAGAAGGAAGGGAAATGCACGAACAAACACCTATCCATTCCAATAATCACTGCTCTCTCAATGAACGAGGTCGGCGTTAAGCTGTGGGGTTTGGCGACCTATTTGACCATCTTGCACAGTATATATAGGTTGTTCAAGACTTTGTATCAGATATATAGGGCGGGGACGTACTACGAAAAGTACGTTAAGAAGTTCTGGGAAAAGGTCGAGAGAGGCTAGAGTCTTAGTACGGCTTTCCATTCCTCTATAGCTTTCCTAAGCCCGCTCTCCAAGTCATACTTGGGTCTCCAGCCCAAGACCCTCTCGGACTCCGTGTAATCGACAACTATCTTCTTCGGTTCGTTAGGCCTTATGAAGACGTTCCACACGATTTCGCCGTCCCAGCCTATTAGTTCCTTTATTTTCTCAGCTACTTCCCTTATCTTGTAGCCTTTGCCCGTACCAAACGCAAACATCTTAGCAATTATACTATCTAGGTCTTTACCCTCCTCAAACTTCTTCAGTATGGATATATAGGCGTCTACGTGGTCCTCCCTAAACATGAAGTCTCTTATGGAGTCAGGGTTGCCCATCAATATCCTTTTCTTTCCTTCAAGCATAGAAGTTATTAGTTTCTCTATGACGAAGTGTTTTTGCTT
>JALWJF010000114.1 GCA_027081755.1 Desulfurococcales archaeon
AATACTCGGAAGGATCATTGGAAAGGGAGGTAAGGCAAAGAAAAACATTGAAAGGATAGCACACGTCTACCTAAGTATAAGTAATGGCGTTGTAGCCATAATAGGAGAATATGAAAATGTAGAGGCCGCCAAGGAGGCTATAGGGGAGATTATTGAAGGCAAACTACATTCCGTAGTATATAGAAATTTAGAGATAAAGATGAGAGGTATAAAGAGAAAGAGCATGCTAAGCTACTGGGAAAAGGAGTTTTAAATTATCCAATATTTTGAATACGTTATAGGTTTCCGTAGTCTGACTGGTAGTCACGTCAAGAGCTATCTCCCAAAGAGGTCCCTTACCGTATTCATTTGATGGTTGCATCCCCCTTATCTTGGCGTACACGGCTACTTCAAAGGGTAACAATGTATAAGCCGGATTCTTGGAGAGTTGTGGATTAGCGAGTTCGTATGAGTACTTATCCAGCTCATAAAATGCCCTTAAGGCTAGATATACGACCTTTTCTGAACTTAATGGGTAAATACCTCTTTCATCAAACTCAGGTAACGGGCAACTTTTCCTCTTGGCCCAATCCTTGAGTGCTTCAGCAACAATTCTCGCCTCAATCTGGTTAAACTTATCAATCTTTATGGTTATCTTGTTACACGATAGAATACCTAATTTAGCACTTTCTCTAAGCACTTTCTTGTAGATGTATCTCAAAAAGTGTTTCTTACAGAGGGGTTGGCCGGAAGCAGGGTGCAAGATGAGGGCGCTTTTTCCGCACTTACACTTCAGTCCTCCAACCCCAACTGTTCCATTCCCCATATTAGCATCATCCTCTCTTTTATCTTTTCAAGATTTGTGGGATCTTCAATCATGTCACCCAACAATCCAAAGACATATGGATTTAGCATTTCGGGTCCTTCAACTATCTTCTCACGTAGTTCTTCAGCATATCTCTTAACTTCCTCTGGATCTAGGCCGGCATTTGCTGCGTAAGCCGCGAGAGCTGCAACGCATGCAAGGAATCTATTTGCAGAGTCCACGTCCTCTCTTTCTATATATTTAGAATATATCTTCACTACCTCGTCAACGGGTGGAAGTATCATAATATTTTCCCGATTTGCGCTTCATTTGACTTCCTTTTAAGTTACTGTACAATCATCAAAGGTTGCCGCCTCGCCGGGCGATTCCTCGACCTCTACTTTAACACAATCAATTCCACTCACCTCGTCCTTTACGTGTTTGTAAATAAAATGAGCCACGGTTTCGGCCGACACTATAGGATACGGTATAACTGCGACTCTTATCTTTATGCCTAAGTTTTCTTCTATTAATTCTTTTAAGCCATTGGGACTTAGCCATATCTTAGCGTCTTGCTCTGGTATCATGAGGCTAAACTTTAAAGGTTCCACTAAATCCCTCACTACCTCTCTTAACTTTACTGCGTCAACCACCCAAGCGCTTATACCAGCTTTACAAACCGTAACTTTAACCTTCCAGTTATGGCCATGGAGAGTTCCGGCGGGACTTAGGCGCGGATTGGTATAGTGGGCTGCCGGAAAGCTCTCATCAACACTTATACAAGTTAGCGCCATACTCCTTTACCATTCGATGTAATGTATTTTAAGATAAAAATATCATTATCGCTTACGATTTATGCGGTCTTAGGTGTTCGGGCCTCACAATTATCGTCTTGTAGCTATCGCCTATTCTCACCTTAACTAAGTAGGACTTACCTCTCTTGCCCACTATCTCACCCACCTTGCCGCAGAAGCGCCTATGCGGCATGCCCGCCCATATAGCGGGATTTGGTTTTATTACCACCTTGTCTCCCACCTTGTACTCGATAAGTAGTAAGCTGAGAGGTGGTATAGCCCCTTTTTCCCTGGCCCTCTTTCTATACAGATGCCTTGTTCTGTGTCTCCAACCCTTGGGCGCCTTCACCATCTTACTGACCCCGGTTTGCGGAAAAACTACCAGTTAATATCGTTAAAAGGGGTAGAAACGTGTTCGAGGTCTCGCATTCCTCAATAACCGGTAGATGTGAAAAAGCGCTCATAGTTAAAGTGTTGAGTGGAGGCTCTGAAAGAAATATATTGAAGATATTTGAGGAATGCGAACCCAAAGTAATGGGAATTATAGCTTATCCATCAAAAAACTCGTTAGCAGCAGCTTTAGAAGCTGCAGAGGTCCTTCCGAAAGGGGGCGTATGTCTCGCCAGGAATAGCAAGGAGGAAGAAGAGTGCATAAAGGCTATTAAGAGATTAGGGAAGTTCGTGGGATCCAAGGTTGCATTAGTAGGGAACACTGCCCCATGGCTCGTGGCTCAGAAGGCTAATGCTCATACCTTCAAAACTCTCTTCTCAATAGAGGTAGAGAAAATAAGTATTTCGACTCTTTTACAAAGGTTCTATGAGGTAGAGGACAAGAACATGGACTTGGTAATAAAGAACCTAATAGCTGGTACACAAGACCCAGAAGAAATACTAAAGAGGTTTACTCGTTCTCAGCTAGCGGAGCTAGCTAGACTTCACATAGCATTGTCCGATCTTATAAATTCATTAGAGAGAAGAGGTTTCCGAGCTTATGCACTCGATTGTTTTGAGATTATAAAGCATCTAGGCATATCCCCATGTATAACAGTCGCTCATATACTAACGGCCAATAAGCCTCTAGCTTGTGAAGGCGATCTGGATTCCCTACTAACGCAAATAGTGGTTCATTCTGCCTTTAACAAAGTTGGAGGAATATTTAATTTAGACTATTATGAGGAGGACGTGAGTATGTTCGCGCATTGTACCATTCCTCTATATATGTCATTGGAATATACCTTTGTGCCTCATTACGAAACC
>JALWJF010000115.1 GCA_027081755.1 Desulfurococcales archaeon
ATTTCCATTCATGAACGAATCGTAAGATGAGGTACTTTCAACCAGCTCGGCACTGTTCGGATTATAAGTTATGCGGAAGTACCTCCAGTAGCCGGGATCTATGGTAGTCCCCTCGTTAGACGTTTTGAATGTGTTTCCGTCTATGTAGACCCAAATGTAATTATAATCTGTTTTGTTACTGTATGCTACAGCAAATCCTAGGAAGTGGCTATAGAAATCACTGACATCATTGTATGGTGAGAAGAATAGGTGAGAAGAATACCACGACATCATTATCATAACCATAGCAAGGGTCTAGTGCTCTAGCTCGTCCCTCAACTACAAATGGAGCATTGAACGATCTCGAAGTGAGTATTATGGCCCATCCACTGCCCTCAGCTCTCCACATAGAATAGTCATACCACGATAGGAGGACCTTGGTTCCTCCGTCATCATAGCCGAAAACGAAGTGTGCTGTACTGGTACTAGTCGCCTTGAGTAACCAAGGTCCCACTTGCGTGTTCCAGCCCACGTCGTTGTCGCTTATTCCGTTATACTCATTAAAATCATCATAAAGTTCAAACACCTTATTTCCTTCAACAGCTCCATTAGTTCCGCTTCGAACTATGAGCTTTACGTTTCCATTCGCTGGAATGCTTGGAACTTTAACCCAAATGTAACCGTCTCCTTTAGCTGGATTAGTCGTACACTCTCCAGTAGAGGTCTCGTAGCAGAACAGAACTGAATTGCCGCTCAAGTCTTTGATCGCGATTGGTTTCCCTACCAAATCGGAAGGGAGCTTTGCCCTAACTTGGAAGTCCTTAAGCTCTTGCGAGTTAGGGTTGTAGATGATCATATAGTAGCTTTGGGCCATTAAGGCCATTGATAGAAACGTCAAGAGTAATAGTATCTTCTTCAATGTAGATCCCGAAATTTCTGGGTATAAAATAAGCATTTAACTATGTCTCCATATTACCATAAAGTTCTCTATGCAACGTTCTGTAGTTCGATGAGATGGAGAAAGTTAGGAGTATACAAAAAAATGCATTGCAAATTGCGGGTTCGAGGCAGTAAGCCTTAAAAGCCATTATGGAGAGGTCGTCACACATAGGATTTTTTCCATTAATTTTGTTACATAGCGAAAATTTACTCTAAGCTGACCAGTCTTACAGGATTATGCATAATAACCCTTGATTGTGTGCACAAAGTGGCGATCCGTATGCCCCAGCTGGTGTCCATTCAAAAGGACATTAAACAAAAGTATTTGGAAAAGGCTAGAGCTCTCAGAGAGCTCTACGACAAAGCCGGAGTGAGGGTTTACGAATTTCTAGGAAGCCCGGGCTCTGGTAAGACTAGCGTAATAGAGGCACTCGTTGACGAGTTGAAGAACAAGTATAAGATCTTGTACTTAGGAGGCGACGTCGCTTCAACTCTTGATGCCGAAAGGGTTGAAAAGCATGGAGTAGACGCAATTGAGATAAATACTGGAGGTATATGCCACTTAGAACCAGACCACGTCTCCGAAGCCTTGAAGGGTATCGACTTGAACAAGTATGATATAGTATTTATCGAGAATGTGGGCAACCTCATTTGCCCCTTTAGCTTCCCCTTGGGTGCTCACAAGAGGATAATGATAGTTTCGGTTGCCGAAGGTGAGGATAAGTTCGTAAAGCATCCCATGAGTACGAGGCTCTCAGATATAATAGTAATATCTAAAGTGGATTTGGCAGACAAAATAGGTGTAAATGTGGAAAAGATGAAGGAGGATGCCCACAAGCTAAATCCCAAAGCCCCAATAGTTATGCTAAGTACCGTTACTGGCCAAGGCATAAACGAACTAATAGACGTCATGGAGCTTCCCCAAAAGGCTGAGAACGCTTGATATGTTCAACTTCCTCTCTTTAATCGGATGAATTAGCGTTTTCTTAGTCCTAGGGTCTTGATACCCCTTATTGAAGCCCGTTACCTTGACCTCGTTTGCTAATAGGCCAGCTAAGATCAACGCCCTATCTCCATCACTTATGGCCGGGACACAGAACAGCCCCGGATACCAGAACTGAACAGTAACCTTTACTCTGTTCCCTAAAGGCAAAGGGGCTACCCTCTCGACATTGTCCCCGTGGACGTGAAGGAACAACAACCTCTCTCTAGAGGCCCTCAAGAGTTCTTCGTCGCTTGCCCCATCGGCGTCTGAGACCAGTATTTCATAGTCGTCTATCATATTAGCAACTCCGTCAACGGCCATTATAGGACAAGAGTAAGTGGGCTCGGGGTCTTTTGGTCCTACTACTTCTAGACACTCATACCTCTCTATTTTAACCCCCTTATCTAATAGAACTGCTACTCTTAATGCTTTCAAGTCTTTCTCAAGGCTAAATCCAAAGAACTTATACGTCGAGCTAAGTAAGGATTCCCATTTGAGGCACTCGAAGGGGCTATTATTAAACCTCAGCACGTAATGCAGACCCCGGCTGGGACTCAGTGACTAGTGCTAAGAACCTAGCCACAAAGGGTGAGGTTGAGGTAATAGAAAACAACGTGCTACGATCAACGGTTCTAGTACAAGCCTCAGAGAACCTAAGGCCCGGCTATCCCGTAGACGCAATGCCAGCAGCCGGCCTATACGACCACCTTAAGGAAGCCATGGAAGGGACCATAGAAGGTTCAGCGTCCATTTACCTAAAGCTTAGGAGTAACATCCACGTAGAGATCGAGGACTTCTACCATCCGTTCGTTGAATACTTCGCACCAAAGCTAGCTCAGTACCTCAAGAGCAACGTATTACTCCTATTCGAGAATACAGCCAAGAACAAGAAGTGGTTTGTCGTAGCAGCCACCTACCCAAGGAGCGGGAAGCTCATAACTGCGAGGATAATATTAACGAAGAAGAGGAGTAACGTCAAAGATATAGTCGGCTTGATAAAGGAAAGCAAAGAAGTAACGCTAGAGCTAGCGAGGGAAATGTTCTCAACCCGCTTGAACTGGGACAGGCTTAGGTTCATAGGAAACGTCACGACTATGATAGCTAAGGGCTTCGGAGACAGCGAGATCAGAGTCTACAGCGGAGAAAGTGGAGAAGGAGTAATCGTAATACCTTTGAGAAGGCCCAAGTGGAGCTTAGACGACTTCCCGGATGAGCTAGCAGAAGAGCTGAGGACCCTTGTCGTAGAGCCGATAAAGATGGGCATGAAGGTTGCTCCCAAGGGCCTACTATTGATGGGACCTCCTGGCGTAGGCAAGACACTCATGGTAGAGGCTATAGCTAAAGAGCTAGGCAAGAAGATAATGGAGCTAGACCCGGGAACGTACAGAAGCATGTGGTATGGACAGACGGAGAAGATATTGAAGAATATACTGAAGAAGGCGATGAACAGAGATGATATAGTCATCTTACTGGATGACGCAGAGTTCTTGATGGATAGGGGAATGAGCATACACGAAGCGTACGTGAGTGAGATGAATATATTCTTGAAGATGTTGCAAAGTGAAAAGAGACCCTTAATAGCTATGACCACCAACCACCCTCAGCTTATGGATCAAGCCCTCATAAGGCCCGGAAGGATAGACGTGCTCATAGCCGTCGGATACCCAGACAAGAAGTTCAGGAAAAAGATAGTTGAAAATGTGCTGAAAAGGTATGGCATGAATATTAGCGACGAGATGAAGGAGAAAATAGTTAGGATTACCAAGTGGTTCAGTAACGCTGAGATAGACGCACTCATAAGGATGGCCGTGGCTAAGGGTAAGGGCAAGATAACGGACGAATCCTTAATTTGGGCTAGAAATAGGTTCAACATAAATGAAACGGAGAGGCAGAGGATACAGGAGGGCATAAAGTGGTACGTCTCTAAGATGCAAGGAATGGTAATAAGTTACGTGAAGGAGCCCTCTGAGGTGTAACCCTTGGCAATAGTTTGGAAGCCCGTCTGGGAAGAGACCACCATAGAATACGAGGGAATTAGAATAAGGACTGTTATGGATAAAGAAACGGGACTAATAGCATGTCCGATATGTATGACGCAAGCATTGAAGCAAAAGAAGAGTACAAAGGAAATAGAGGACGAAACCATGTTCTTCTTCGATGAACAGAGCTTAATCCATCACTTGGCCACTCATGGCACCTAAAGCCTTCCAAGGGCCTTCAGTACCGCTTCCACTGCCTTGTCCGGTTCGGGACTCTTGGTTATGTAGCCTCCTACGACCACTATGTCTGCCTTTCCCACGAAGAGCTTTGCCGTTTCTGGCCTTATACCCCCAGCCACAGCTACAACTATTCCTAGCTCCCTTATTTTCTCAGCTAAGTTGGCCAGCTCCGTGGCATCTATTCCGTATGCCTTCTGTTGCGAAATGCCGACGTGTAGTTCTACAGCCTTAACGCCTAATTCCTTAAGCCTCTTAGCCCTCTCAACAGGTTCCTTAAGGTGCATCAAGTCAGCTACCACGACCTTGTTCCTTCTCTCTGCTTCTTCTACGGCCTCCTTTATTACGGAGTCGTCAGAAAAGGCCATAACAGTCATTGCATCAGCACCAGCATCAAAGGCCAACGAAGCCTCTAGGGCCCCCGTGTCGCAAGTCTTCGTATCCGCTAGTACAGGCTTCCCAAAAGCTGAGAGTACTGATACGGCTTTCATTCCTTCAGACTTTATTAGAGGAGTTCCGGCCTCTATTATGTCTGCCTTTTCTAACTTTGAAGCTATCCTAACCGCACTCGGCAAGGTGGTGAAGTCTAGTGCGACCTGGAGCAAAGGTTTTTCCCTTCTTTCCCACAAGGCCCTTCCCACCGACCACCTAATCCTATAACTAAAGATTTGACGTTGTACTGGGTAAGGAAACTTGAGCGCAATGGGTCCAAACGACGTCAAGGCTCACTTGGCATATAATTACTTCTTGTACTATGCGAACAGAGTTCCTGTGCTAACGCCCATAGTGTATGGACCCCCCAGAATAGGGAAGACGGAAACTGTGAGAGACTCATTAAAGTTGTTCGTAAAAGCCATAGCACACAGAATAGTCGCAAACGATTTCCTTGGCGTAAGGCCCCCAGAGATAAAGGGAGACTTAGAGCACGTAAGGAAGTCCTTGGCCGGTTTGATAGAGGCCTTTAAGAGCAAAAGGAAAGACCTGATATTGAATAGTATGGAAGAGAGTGGGGAAGAGGACCTAAACTTCGCCTTAATATTTGCGCTCGCTGATCAGTGCGAGTGCGCTTGTAAAAGGTTGGCCAGAGTTATGGCTGCGAGTGAGAAAGAGGTAACTAAGAACTTCTATTTAGATATAATAAATACCGGAGCCTTCTTGCCCGCAAAGGAGAACTTGAAATATTGGGATGATGGAGTTGTTGAATATAACAAAAACTTGGACTTAACAGAGATGACGGACAAGGTCGTCTACGTGGAAATAAACGTTAATGAGCTTACAGGGGAAGATCTCAAGGGTTATCCTAAAGCAAGAGATGGTTTCTTCGAGAAACTTCCTCCTAGATGGGCTGAGGCTTTAGGAGAGTCCACCATAGGTCTCTTACATATAGAAAATGGATTAACTCTCCCGCTTGATGAGCTTGAGAAACTGATAATGTTGTCCAGAAAGAAGAGGGTCGGTATGTATAACTTCGATAAGCTGGTGGTCATAACTGGTCCAGATCCTAACTACGCAGAGAGCACGATAGTGCCGTCTTACATCTCTAGCGGAAACTTAGCCTTCATAGAGATGAGACCACCAACGGTCTTAGAGTGGAGGGATATGATAGAGAGGGAGTATGCAGAGGAAGTATACTACTTCCTAGAAGCCACAAGCATAGGCTACGGCCTAGCCTCTACGATAGAGGCACTGAGGTTCGTGCCAAGAGAAGTGAGTAAAGTGGTAGAGCCCAAGGACACGTTCATACCTCCTCCGGAGGTTGCTAAAGAATATAAGAACCACTGGAAGCCCTACCCAACTCCAAAAGCTTGGATGTACTTCGCTATTGCATTGGAGCACGGAAGGGTTGAGGCCACTTCGTTAGCCTTCAGCTACATAGCCGATGAGAGCGTGGCCGAACTCTTTGCCTCTTACTTGCCGTACTATTGGAAGGTGAGATCTGAAGGACCGCGGAGCATATTGGATTTCAGAGAAGACTTGGAAAAGAACTTGGCAGCGAGGGTTGCCGTGGTTGCACACGTTATAAGGACTTTGGAGATCGGTGAGGGAAAGGAAGAGCTGGCAAAGGTGTTAGAAGAGGTGGGCTGGGACAGTGTAGCGAGAGTATTGAAGGAAGGCCATGCAAAATAAAAACTCAGTAAGATAGTCTGTGGACGGTCTCTATCTCTACTTCGCTTACACCCTCTACGTTCTGTAATATTTCTTCTAACTTCGAGGTGCCTCCTTCCGTTTCCTCTGGCATCACTACGTAGATCTTGAGCAAGTTCAGACCAAAGGCTACCGGTATCTTCTCATACTGCTTTAGCTCATATCCTTCTGGCAATGCCTTCTTTATGTTCTCTACTAATTCTTCCAGATTCCTTTCCACAGTGTCCGGGTATACCTTAGCTATAACTAAGACGTGTGCCATCCCGTTCACCCCTTAAGGTCCTTCAAAGCCGCACTTAGGGCACCTATAGGGTTTGCTTTGCTTTCTACAACGGGGACATCGCCAAATGATTACTTCCCCGCAGTTGGGGCAGACGAACTTCACTCCGACTTCCTTTCCTAGTGGCACTACCGGCCTGTTACAACTCGAACACTTCGGTACCTTGGGCTCGAGTGGGGTTTCCATGGTCGCAGCCACTTATCTACACCGCTTTCGCAAGAGCCCAACCATATTAAAAAGGACTCCCTGTGAGCTTGGGAGAATCGTTGGAAGTGGAAGTGAAGCTTAAGATAGGGAGAGAAGCGTTAGAGAAACTAATGAAAGTTGCTGAATATTTGGGTGAAAGAGTAGAGGAAGACTTGTATTTTAATTTTGATTGTGTAGGAGGCTGTTGCAGAGACTTCGCCAAAACCGACGAAGCGATAAGGATAAGGAAAAGCGACAAATGCTACTTAACATATAAAGGACCTAAGCTTGGTGGGGAAGTTAAGGCTAGAGAGGAAGTAGAGTTTGAGGTAGGTGACTGTGAAAAGGTAAAGAAGTTTTTAGAAAAGCTCTGTTTGAAGCCGGTAATAACAGTAAAAAAGAAGAGAAAATTGTTCAAGTACAAAGATTTAAACATTACGTTTGATGAGATCGAAGGTCTAGGAACCTTCGTAGAGATAGAGGGCTTTGGAGAAGATGCTAAGGAAAAAGTGTTGGAGGCGTGGAGAGAACTCTTTCCATATGCTGAAAAGGTGGACAAGACATATTTGGAAATGGTACTTGAACTGACCGGTCGATAAGTTCCAGTCTAATAAAGACATTTTGATTGACCTAAAATCGGCGAAGGGTTATGAGACCTATAAGGGAGCTCAAGAGGTTTGACGAGGTCTTGGAAGAGTTAAGGAACAAGGGCAAAGTAGTTGTCGTTACGGATCATTTGGATATACCGCACCACGGAGAAGCCTCTGCACTAGTAGAGGACATAGAGGTCTTCAAAGCCTTAGCTGAAAAGAGCGATGTCGTGGCTGCTATGGTTGCTTACGAAGAGCATGCAAACATGTTAGTGATATATGGCTTAATACGGGTTGGCTGGCTCTATGTGCTCTACGATAAACACGTAAACGTCGCTGGAAGCAGTTTCAGGCTGAGCGGACCGCCAAAGCTAAAAGAGGAAGTTAGGAGAGCGGTAAAGGAGTTCTATCACAAATGGAGTCAGTTCATGAAGGCTTACTGATGAGGAGGAAAAGCGGTCACTGAATGGTGAAGACACTCCCATGGACCGAGGCGCGTTTGGTGGCCTTCAATGAACACACTCCTTTACCTTTTCAGAAAGTTTCGGCGAACTCTGCCAAGATATAGACTGTTCATATGCAAAAGAAAATATGGGTCTAACCAATGCCCGAAGTGGCTGATTATGATTCACTAAAGAAGCTAAGCAATGAAGAGATCGAGTCTATGACCAACGTTGACGGGAGAGCCGAACTCGTAGCGGAGCAATACCCCGTTTACTTAGTATCCGAAAGCACGATAGATCGTTGCATACCACCCTCCTTGAAGAGGGGCATTAATCCAGAATGTTTAAGAGAAATAGTATATGTACTGGAGAGAAGGATTTCTGAGAGACCAATAGGGTCCGTTTCTGAAATTGAAGAACTCTTTAGCAGATGTTCTAGAGAGTACTGGACAATAGCGCTCGCCGCGTTCCTTCCAAGGGGATGTCATGAGTGTGGAATAGATGGACCCTCAATAATTCTTTCACCAGAGAGAGTTGAGAAGGTTGCTAAAGAGATAGCTCAAGCCCATAAATTAAAGGAAGAAAAACTGTTCAAGAACCTACTCAATGTAGTTTACGCTCATGAACTAGGACACGCATACACCTACACCTTTACCAAGGCACAGAAGAATTACAGCTCGTTCGCAATTAGGGCACTGGAGGAGACCTTTGCACAACTCTTTGCGTACCAAAGCGTCGTACATAACCGCTGTATTCACAGTTTTGCTAGAGAGGAGGCAATGATCTTGCTGACCAGAAGACAAAGCGCGGAGTATCGAGCTTGGTATCCACTAGTGCTTACATATCCCGCTAAAGAGCTATCGGTTCTCGCAGCCGAGATACAAACTAGAAAAATAATTGAGATCTACGGACTCTTAGAACAAAAGACCATAAAGGTCAAACCGTCGTGGATAATACCAGATTACCCCTCAGTATTACACAGATTAGTGTTTTGGGCTACAAGATATCCGCCAAGAAAGATGCGCGACTTGATTTATTTGTTGGCAGAAGAAATTACACATCGGTATCTGTACTATCCTAAGCTTATACCCCTGCCGAGTGATCCTTTGGCAGTGCTGCCCATACTGTGGCTTCTCTATATGATCATTGAAAAAGTAATTTCACAAGCGAAAGACATAGAGGGCTTCGTGACGATCAGCGGCGAAGACCTTATCACGTTAGCTGGCACAACCCTCACGCTCATAGGAGCTTATGCCAACCCAGCCCCTTAACGAAGAATTTGCGCTCAAAGATGTTATATTAATTAAAAAGATAGCACGTGTATGAGGCTTTTGTGGGAGGCTCTTTGCCAGAAGTTACTTGAGGCCATACCTTGCCTTGGCTTGTCTGCAGCCCCTTCCGGTACAGCGGGCTGCGATGTGGCCAACCTTCTGTCCCGGAGGAGCATTCCTTGCAACAGTCGTCGGATATCCTGGACTCTGGTGGTTTCCTCCTCCGTGCGGGTGGTTGACGACGTTCATAGCGACGCCCCTCACTACTGGCCACTTGTGGACCTTTGCCTTCCACTTGTAGTAAGAGTTTCCAGCCTTTAGTAATGGCTTCTCGTCCCTTCCAGCGCCGGCAGCTATTCCTATCATGGCCCTCGCCTTGGCGTTGATATGCTTGAGCTTCCCACTGGGTAACTGTATTATTACCTTGTTCTCGCTCTTTCCTATTACCAAGGCATAGGCTCCTCCGGCCCTAGCGAGCTTGCCACCATCGCCGGGTCTTATCTCTATGTTGAATACTTGAGTGCCTTCCGGCACAGCGTAAAGCGGGAGTATGTTGCCGTTTACCGGAGCGGCGTCGGGACCTATCTGAACCTTTTGACCAACGAACATGCCTTCAGCGGCGGGAACCCAGAACTCCGTCACGTTTGGTACTACTATCTTTGCAAGGGGCACCCACCTTCCAGGATCATGCTTTAGCTCTACGACATAACCTTCGTACGTTTGGTCAAGCTTCAGCGTTTGAACGTTTGGATACCTCCCCGGAGCTACCCTTAGGTGGCCTCTGTTTCTCCATTGGGGAGTGCCTCTGCCCCTTCTCTGTACTTTGAGCCTTTTACCCATCTTCAGAGCCCCATCCGAGGGAAGAGGCTAGAGTTAATAAAGAGCTGTTTCCTGGCCAAGGACATATTATATTTGCCAGAAATTTCCTTATGACCTATCCATAGCTAAGCTAATTGGATACGGAGAAGTACCAAAGAAGCTTTTTTAGGTAAACCTCAAAATGTCGCACGAGAGCCTTGAAGAGAATAGCATTCCTTCTCGCTATAATAGCACTCTCCTTCGCCCAGCAAGTCTACTTGATTCCACAGTGGACTTCGCCACCCCAGCAAGCCGTTCCAGTTGACATAGCGGTCAGCGAAAGGGGAGTAGTGTTGGCTACCTCTCTCGTCAACGGAGGAGGATACGCAGTACTGTTTAACAATTTGGGTCAAGTCCTAAGCAGTCTCTACTACGCTCAAGGTGTTGGAGACACCTCCTATAGAGGTAATATCTTCGCTTTCGTGACGTTAAGTGGCAACGTCATAGTTGAAGCTGATAACGGAACCATAATAAGGACCATACCCATAAATCCTGATGAGGCATTCGCTATAGCAATGAGTCCCAACGGGAAGGAATTCGTAGTGTGTCATGGAGTTTGCAGCGCCTATACGATAAAGGGTAAAAAGTTGTGGACGTTTAGCAAGGTTAAGGCGGTTTCTAACAATCCCGCCTGGGTCAACGGAATAGTCTTCATACCGGACACCAGCGGGAAGCTTATTGCGCTAAATGCCAAGAACGGTAGGATAATGTATAAGATAGATTACAAAAGACCCGTCTATGCCGTAGCAGCGTGCTCTGATCTGTTAGCAGTGGGCGTGGGCGACAGTGTTTATGTATATTCAATAACCAAGGCTAAACCAATACTCTTAGGAATCGCTAAGCTAGGAGCCCCGGTCAACGACATAGCCTTTGGTCCTCAATGTGACATAATGCTCGTAGCGTCTGGAAACTATGTCTACACGTTGAACAGAAATGCAAAGGTCTCAGGTAGGGCGTTCATGGGGGGCTTGGTACAAGCCCTAGCATGGAACGGCGACTACGTAGCTATATACAAAATAAATGGGGCTGGAATAGCCCAAGTACAGCTCTTCAAGGCAAGTGTCGCATTTAGCATGCCCAAAACTAGGTATCAGCTTAACTTCACCAAGATAAACGCTTTGGAGGCTTTACCTTTGACCTACCCTGGCGTAGACGGCAGCATATTCTTGCTTGTGAGAAATGCCGAGGGCAAGCTCCAGATATGGACAATGAAGGGAACCAAACTAGTAGGTAAGTACGATCTGCCTGCAAGCAAAAGAGTGATCTTCGTACCCGATGCGAGGGCCGGAGAAGTCGCCAAGCTTGGCAAGTACCTGCTGGTTCAGATAGGCAACAAGCTTTACGCAGTGTACGGAAGCGAAGCGAAGGTAATAAGAGAGGTAAAAGGCAAATATGCATTCTTCATGAAGATAAGGGACAAAGTATATGCGGTAAAAGCTGATGTTAAGAGATCGAGCAACTACACAGAAATAGTGTGCTCCTACGTTAACGGACCCAGCTACGCCTTCAAGTTACCAGCAAACGCAACCTTCGCTATACTACCAGATGCCTTAGATGCCAAGGGATGCTTGGTGGCTTGGACCATTAGATTGAGGCCCATAGTATACTACGAGTACAAGGGCGTGAATGGCAAGGCTTCAGGGAAGATAAACTTGACTAATGCTATGGCGGGGTTCGGCCTAATATACTTAGAGAGGGCTCCCGGAGAGAGCGAACCCTATGTAGTAGTGACTAGAGCTACTGGTAAAAGAAATGTAATACTAGAGCTGGACGATGCCCTAACCAAGCAGAAACTGAACGTAACCTTACCGCTGACCTTTACCGTCGTCGGAGCCGGAGATTACTTGGGAGAGGGCTACATAGGGGACTTCGCAATATTTGCTATAAACGGTACGGAGGGCTACTTGGTTATACTAAATACCAAGAACGCCGTAAAGAGAATAGATTTAGGT
>JALWJF010000116.1 GCA_027081755.1 Desulfurococcales archaeon
GTTAGAGGTATACTTAACACGGAGGCCGTATCTCTAACTACATCTATCATAATTTCTCTACCAGAGGGAGTTGCAGATATATCTAAGAATACTATTTCATCGGCACCTTGTTCTTCGTAAAAGGAGGCGAGTTCTACGGGATCGCCAGCATCTCTTAAGTTCTCAAATCTCACGCCTTTTACAACTCGTCCTTCCTTAACATCGAGGCAAGGTATGATTCTCTTTGTTAATACCAATTAACTCCCGAGATTAGTAACGTTTTCGAGATTTAAGAAGGAAGCTTTTTTGATCTGTGTGCTAGATAAAAAATAATTTTCAGTTTCACTCTCCTCTCCTGAATATTACTGCTAAGATGGCAAGGACTATCATTAAGGCAGCGGCAAGGGCGGCTGGTACGTAAACGCCTCCTATGTTCTCGACCGTAGTCGTTATTACGTCAGTTATTTCTTTGATTATTGTTGTTGTTGTTGTGACTGTTAATGCTTTAAATGCAGTAAAGGTGCTTGTAATTATAGTACTCGCTGTCTCTGTTATCACTCTGGTTGTCAATACACTTATGACTTGGACAGTAGTGGTTGTAACAGTTATGAACTTAGTCAAAGTTGTGGTTACTGTTTTGGTTAACACTGTTGATACAGTCTTTGCTATAGTACTCGTTATGGTGCTAAAGAATGTGACGGGTCTGTATACATATTCATAGACAGTGGTTGTCACAGTACTGTAGACAGTCTTGATTAGTGCAGTAATAGTGGTATAAACAGTAGTATAGGTAGTCTTGGTCACATATTTAGTTATAGTTGTTAGAGAGCTAGCAAGAGTGTTTAACACTTTAGTTACAGTAGTATAAAGGGTTGTGTACGTGGTCTTGGTTACGTACTTTATTATGGTAGTTAGAGTGCCAGAGATGGAAGTAGAATTTGGTGCTACAGTAACGGTGGTATAGACTGTTGTATACGTCGTCATGGTTACGGTCGTGGTTATTGTCGTCGCTGCATAAACGGTCGGCAAGAGGGCTAGTGTAAGTAGAACAGCGAGGTGCCTCATCCTCACCTTTTCACTCCCACATACCTAAACCCCTTCAATTTTTATTTACTCTTATCGAGGATTACTTCAACCCGATATAGCTGGCTGCTAGAAGTACAATAAACAGAACCCATCCGAGTATAACTATAAGCCTCAAGAGTCTCTTGAATCCTTCGACCAGCTCTATTAATGCATAAATTACTGTTAATGTGACCAAGAAGACTAAGTAGTCCCCGAACTTAGATGCCAAAGCTGGATTTTTGGAAAATACGTATATCTCTAGGTAATGTTTCACGTATTCACGCACTTGTTCGAAGAACCCTATTAAGTAAGATATTATCTGAGAGATGGCTTCGCTTGTATTTGTTGCAATATTGCTCACATCTAGCCCCTTCTGCTCCTACCTCTTGTCCTCCTCTTTTGGTTTTTCTTAGGAATAGCGACGAGTATTACTAAGTTGTCTAGGATGAGTTTATGAGCAGACCTTATGGAATTTACTCCTCTTCCCAAAGCTTTTGCTATCTCTTCTTGAGTTATCCTCCTCTCTACACTTGTATTTAGTATATTGAATACTATGTAGCTCACGGCTCCGGCAAAAGATAATATGGATCTTCCATTGGTAAGTCCCTTCTTCTTCGCATAACGGTAAATAATGCTGAAGACTTCAACTGCATGCTCTATCCTAAAGTCGTCATTGATGTAATCGAACCTCCTAACCAAATAGTTGAATACTGCAAGTGCTTTCTGCACTTCCACCTCCTCCATGCTCCTTATGTGATCCTTTAATACTGTCCTTACCTTCTTCTTCAGATCCATGAGTATCCCCAAGTTCAACTTCTTATTATTGTCATCCATTTCTTTGGCCATCATGTTAAGCCATAGCTCGCTCGGGGGTAGGTTAGGATCACCATCTATCAGAGCAAGTAATATCGCAAAACCGTGCATTTTTCTGTTCTCGATTCTGTGCTTCCTTATTTCCTTCCACTCGAGTTTTGTGAGTGTTTTGCTTAGCTCATGGGCTTCGTTATAGATATATCTAGGTATTCGAGGTAGATCATGAAGCGTTGATATTCTACTTAACATCTCATATGCCTTTATTATACCATCTCTGATGTCTCCATCAACACTCTCTTTAGAGTTCAAGAATTTAGTTCTCTTTTCTGCTTTCCTAACTCCTTTTTTCAAACCTTTACCAAAGCCTATTTCACTTCCATAGGGATTATGAACTTCAGTATTTAGGATACTCCCACTTTCAACAGGTCTTCCGTCTTCTGAGTGACCTATGACTGTGCTGAAGCTATTTAACTCTGGGGGTACGACTACTGTTCCACAGTGTCCACAGACAACTGCACCGTCCTCTGCAGTAATCAAGTGTGTACTCCCACAAATTGGACACTTGGTCGCAGCGGAGAAGGTTATTAACGAGGTCATAGTGATCCTCACCTCCTACTCTTCTTTCCTTTAGCTATTCTAACATCTACTTCCTTTGGTATGTCTTTACCTAAAGGTTTCAAGACCAAGAATGGCTCTTGAATAGGACCTATAATGTCAAGTACTCTCGCTTTGAAGTTCTTCCCTATTACTAGGTCACCTATATTTGGCAATGGTCCACTAGTTAGACGAAAAACACGTACACCCGTCTTCAAAGAAGAGTGGAGGATTATTTTCATGTTTGACCCCAGAGATACCGTAGTAGCACCGAAACTTTTGAACCAAACGAGCTCCTGTTTACCTGTAACGCTTCATTCTGAGTACTTTGGCCACTTCCAGTATGACTTTCCTTTTACTTCCCTTTTTCTCGACCAGTATCGGACCTTCTTTAATCCACCATGTCCTCGGGTAAGAACCCTCTAGGGGTTCTGCTTTGAGTCCCAAGAGTGAAGCTGTTTCCAAGAGCTCCCTCTGTGTAGGACGTGGCACGGCTAGCTCCTTAGGTACCTTGCGTCCATATTTTCTGCTTAAGGTAGAGTCGAAGTATTCGGGCCATAAAATAACATATTCTCCTTTATATCTTTTTAGTGTCATTGTTCGGGCACCAAAACAGCGTTCACGACACCATCTTGGCCGGGCCGTGAGGTTACTACAGCCCTTCCAACCTCAGTCTCAATTATGGTTCCCTTGACTATTATACCGTGCCTAGCAAGCTCTCTATTCGCTGGCGTCTCAACGACCCTTAGTATTTTGACCTTCTTGGTAGTGTTAGATTTGGTGTCTACTACGTTCGCGTACATTACGTACCTAGCCCTAACCTTAAGGTTTCCTCCCCTCACCTTTTCCACTTTTCTCTTCTCCTTACTGGCGAGAGTTGTGTTGGTTGGATAGCCACCTGTCCAGTACTTCCTTTTGATCTTTCTGTATCTTCCCTTCTTACCTCCGGTTATTTTCTTAAGATCCGGGCCTTGGTATACTCCCATTCTTTTGCCCCTCTTTTGGCAGATGTAACAGTCTTATAAAGCTCAACTAATGGGCTTTTAAACCATCGAAGAGGTGCTATCATAGGGTCAAGGGATTACCAAACTTGTCATAATAACGACGGGATTACCTGCTTCGGGTAAGGGAACATTTGCTGAAATAGCGAAAGAACTCAACATACCGGTAATAGTAATGGGTGACATAGTAAGAAAGGAGACTCTTAAGAGAGGCCTAGAGTTAACCTCAAACAATGTACGAAAAGTCGCAATGGCCCTAAGAAAAGAGTATGGTGAAGATATATTGGCAAAGCTCGTAATTAAGGAAATAAAAGAAAAGTTCTCTGATAAATGTGTAGTCTTAGTTGACGGCAGCAGGTCGCTCAGTGAAATTAATGCTTTCAAGAAGGAATTCGATGTTCTTATAATTAGCATAGAGGCCCCCTTCAACATTAGGTTAGAAAGGATATGTGCGCGCAGGAGAACAGATGACATGGGCAATGCCTACGAAATTTTGAAGAAAAGAGATGAGATGGAACTAAAATTGGGCGTTGACAAAGTTATGAAAATTGCTGATATTAGAATCGTAAACGACAAAAGCATTGAAGAGTTCAGGGAAAAGGCTAGATCTATCTTACTCAAAGTGCTCAGAGACGTCTGCGGAAGACACAACCTTTAGATGTAATCTTACTCTCCTTAATGGGGTCTAAGAATGCCCAGAAAGAGGTTGCCCCAGAAAGGAGAGTTGGTCGTAGCAACAGTTAAGAAGGTCTTCGACTATGGTGCTTACGTAACCTTGGATGAATACGATAACATGGAAGCATACTTACCATGGAGCGAGGTAGCATCACGTTGGGTCAGGAATATTAGAAGCGTTCTAAGAGAGAATCAAAAGATAGTGTGTAAAGTAATTCGTGTAAACAAGAAGAGAGGAACTGTCGACCTTTCGTTGAAGAAAGTAACTGAATCCGAAAGAAGAAGAAAGATGTTAATGTTCAAGAGATTTAAGAAAGGTGAAAACCTTCTGAAGCTTGTAGCCGAACAACTCGGTATCCCTTATACTAAATTGCTAGACATGGTCGAGTCCAAAGCAGTTAGACATTATGGAGATATTTTAGGTATGTTCGAAGAAGCGGCTTTAAGAGGAGAAGAAGCACTCACGTCCATCGGTATTCCAGAGGATATAGCAAAGGTAATAACTGAAGTAGCCAAGACCCATATAAAGATCAAACCAGCAAAGCTCGTAGGTATGGCAACATTGCAGTCATTAGCGCCAGATGGAGTAGACAGAATAAGAAGAGTGTTGATGAGTGCGTATGACTTTATGAAAGGTGACGAGGTTAGAGTTAGAGTTTATACGGTCGGTTCTCCTAGGTACATAGTCGAAGTTACTGCGTATGACTATAAGACTGCTGGCAAAACCCTTGAGGCGATAGGTCAGAAAATCTTGGAAGAGGCCAAAGAAGAAGGTCTCAACGTAGCTCAGTTTGAGCAGGTGAAGCAGAGATGAAGTTCCTCATGAGGAGATGTCCCGTATGTGGTAGATATACTTTTAGAGATGTGTGTCCGATCTGCAACGCCAACACTGTGGTACCACATCCACCGAGGTTTAGTCCAGAAGATAAATACGTGAAATACAGAATAATGGCGAAAAAGCTAATCACCAAGGAACGTCCTTCAGATGAAGTCGGTAAGCGAGATAGTTAGTTAACCTGTGCACTATGATAATTATTAATGCTGCGCCTAAGAAGTAGCTTATTCTTGGTGGCCTCCAGCCCACAAGCCACATGAATGCCGCAGCACCAATGTAAAAGTCCAACTGATCAACAATAGGTAATGGCGCGCCTCTTTTCAACCCAAGTCTCCTTTTAAAGAATGACGAAACACTATCGCCTACTAAGGCTCCTAAAGCTCCCATCATGCCATAGATTATATAATGACTATCATTTAGGAGCAGTGACTCCGCAACTGCTACTGTATAGCCAAAGAAGAGTCCTAGAAAATATCCTTCGAAGGTCTTTCCATCCCCTAATAGCCTACGTCCGTCTACAAATACACGACCCCTATCTATGGGTGTACCTCTGTTAAGGAAGACCGGTGAGGCGTTTGCAACCATAGCAGCAATGAAATCCCTCATTAGAATGAGTACGCTGCCTATAAATATACTAATTATGTCAACCATGTACATCACCTATAAATATTTCCTTTATTTCTTCTTTCTCAATTAGTACCCTCCAACCAATTCTTCTGTTACCAACCTTTTCTTCCTTAATTTCAATTAATGTGTCAGCCCATGGTCTAATATAATCTGAATAGGGGAGCCTTCCCTCTGCCGTCTTGTAGCCTATAAGTATGACACTTTTCCCGTTTTGGTGAGCATATCGATGTAGCAACCAAGTACTAACTATGTACCCTTTCAACTTAACCTCGATATTCTTTTCTGTATACATTAGATCGTTGACATAGTATACAAGTATATTCTTATTTTGTTTCATTAGTCTTATCATCTTGATGAATAAATCCCTAAAGCCCTCAAATGACAAGATTTTCTCCACTTCTATCGTCTTTAGAGCAATAGAACACGTCCCAACAGAGCACATTACTACATGATCATGTATACTTCTCAAAATCATTGCTAACACATATGAGGAAGGTTCCATAGCAATTAGCTTCAATTCACCTTGTCTGTTCAAGTAACTTTTTAGCCTCTTCAATGAGTCGTTCAACTCCGTCCCCATGTAGGAATTTTTGAGCTATAGCTACTTGTTCTTTTGCATACTCTCTTAATTCTTTGGGGAGTTGTTGGAGCTCTTCTGTATCAATTACCTCCACAGTACCATTCTCTTTTTTAACGACATCAACTCCTAGATCAAGGTACCTTAGGAAGCATTCACCAATCTCTATGCTAGTGTTTATGTTATGATAAATACCCTTTAAGTAACCATTTTCAGCAAGATATGCATGGAATAGTGTTGGACGCAAGAGTTTCACAAACGTTAGTATTACATCGCTTGGTTCCTTTATCGCTCCTATACCATCGTATTTCCCGTATTCTTTAACCCTCCTCATAAATACTTCGAACTTACCTAAATTACCTACGTATTTCAATGGCCCAATTTCAATAACTTCATCTTTCCATTTCCTATCATGTATTATTTTAATCTTCTTACAATCTTTCACTATTTCTCTCACAAAGTCTAATACAGAATTGAGGTAACATTTACACTTAGGTGACATCCTGTCGCCTAGTTCAACGGCAGTAGAAAGCTTGTCTCCACCGCTTTTTAGGGTGTGATGATAAGCCATAGTTGGCAGCACTTCATTTCTCTTGTAGTCTAATTTCAATTTGTCCTCCATGGTTAGGTGAAAGAGACCTAAGAACTCGCCTTCGCATAGTTGACCTTGTTTTCCCTCTCTTATCTTAATCTCAATTTTATATGCCTTATCAACTAACCTCTCTAATTCTTCCCTTAATACATCCAGAGGTGCACTCTTCGCTGAACTTCTCCAATGGACAGAGAAGCCTTTCGCTACAATGTCTGCAGCTAAAGCCATTAACACAGCTCTCCTCTCTTTATTGGTTATATGTTTAGAAAAGGTTACCTTCGGTCGCTTTCTGCCCCCAACTTCCGCATAAAATCCAATAACTTTGTAGCCTTCTTCGGCCAGAGCATTGCCACCTATAGGCGCTCTTACTATTTCTATAGGTACGACTTTTCCCTCATAACATCCATTTGTTTTGACCCTAACATTTATACCATTAATAACGGTAGTACAGTCCTCCTTAAGTGTGACTAGATAAGAGCTATGAAGGTTGAGTGGTGAGACTCTGCGAATAGCTAAAGGAAGCTCCTTAGCAATAGCCTCATAGACTCTCTTAGCTTCTTGAGGAAATCCTATAACTACAATTTCATTAACGTCATAGTCTGATTGCTTAACGGTTACATGAGGAGGTTCTGAATTGCTATTTATATTTAATCTTTCCCTTAGCTTCTTTGAGGTATCGGAGAGGAGGAAACCGTTATCTAATAAAATTTTCGAAATAGCTGTAGCATATATTCCCCTCACTCTGACCCTTATCAATGAATCACCACTAGCATCAGTCCTTAACTGTTTCTAGAAGTGTTACTATATTCCAGATAACTATTCTGGTATGAACCGGCATATTAGGATCTTGCACTATTTCATCAAGCGCACTGATAGCATTAGCTGCCCTCACACCGGGGCTAAGCTTCTCGTTCTCTAGATGCCTAACTGCCTCTATACAAGCCCTTCTTATGTTTCTGGGCACGGCAGGGTCGTTTATCACTCTCATTAGCATGGTCATTGCCTGTTTGATCTTCGCTTCATTATCATAACCAGCGACGGACATCTTCTCACCACGCATATGGGTAATGTTAGGAATTTAAGGGTTGAATCCACTAAAGAGTGTTTAGGTATATAAGGAGGTACTAACGATAAACAAAAAGATTATCCGCTTAGGGTAACAGTCACTGTCTTAGTTATGGTTACAGTTACCCACACGGTCCTAGTTATTACTACAGTATTGCCTACAGTAGTGGCAGTAGCAGTATTACCCATGGCATTGGTTATGGGAGTGCCGGCGGGAGCTGGCTGGAGCTCAATGACCTTCATGCCGAAGTGGTCACCGAAGGGTGTTCCGTCACCGTTGGCGGCTATTACTGCAACCTTGAACGTGACTGGGACCGGCTTCTTAGGCGCTATCCATTCAACAGTCCACTTCCTTAGCATGCTTCCGGCTTTGGTATGGGTCACGTAAGTCTGACCTGGTGCCGGATGTGCTATGAATGTATGAACGGGGTCTATGATCTTGAACTTGCCAGCGCTGGCTTGGAGTGCGAAGCCTCCGCAAGCCACCATTGCGGGTGTACACTTATTAACATCCTTAATTTCTATGGTTATCTTGTAAGCCTTACCTGGTACATACTGCTGGGGTAGTCCCTTGATTACTATGTCTTGGGGCGGTATTGGTTTAGCATCTTGGTGGCACATAGTACAGCTGAAGTTAGGAGCACCGTTGCTCATGGCGTATAAGGGAAGTACCAAGGCTACCGCAAGTAGTAATGCAACTTTCCTCAAGGTCTCTTGCCCTCATCTTTTGCTCGCTTCTACTAGTTAAAAATGATTCTGGTTTTTAAACGTCGTTAAGATTCTGTATATTCCTTTTAATAACACTCATTCCACACCTTTTGCTAAACCCCTTATCACGAACGTCTTCCCGGCACCGACCATTTCTAACACAGAAAGTATCTTTTGGATCTTATCTTGCGGAACTAAGGCTATGAGAGCTCCCCCATGTCCTGCACCCGATATCTTGGCACCGTATCCTCCTAGCTCAATTACCTTCCTAACGGCATAGGCTGTTTGTGAATCTACTACCCCTAAAGCTTCAAGTAATGCATGATTTAAATTCATTAACTCTCCTAACTTTTCCAAATCATATTTAGTAATTACTTTTTCTGCTTCTTCAACTACCTTACCAATAGTTTTCATTATTTCCCAATAAAGTGAACCATTAGGTCCTTCAAGTTTCCTTGCAACTTCAGCTACAATTTTTCCCGTAGTTTTCATTTTCTTAAATACGCCTACAACAAACTCAAACTCGCTAGGCAATTCAAGATTCTTTAAATGCCATTCATTACCTTCCTTCCAAACCTTTAATAGACCTCCATATGTGGACGCCGCTGTATCCATTGGACTAGCTTTCCCTTGAACTTTTCTCTCAACGTCCCACGCGATTTTGTGTATGTCTTTCTTGTCCAAACCAAGCGAGAAGAGTTTGTTTACGGCTTGAAGTGTAGCAACAGTTACTGCTGCACTGGTACCCATACCAGCTCCAACGGGTAACTCACTCTTAACACTAAGTTTTACTTTATTTACACCAAGTTCTTCGAGAGCTGAAACAATATACGAAAAGTATTTCTTGACTTCTTGGCTAGCTTTACCACCCAGTTCAATTCTATTCTCTCTAATTTCTATTTCTAGGGAATTTAACACTATTGGTCCGCTCTCCAGGACGAGTTTTTCTGAAGGCTCAGCCTCTACCGTAACGTAGATGGGAACTGCTGCTACTAGCGCTGGGAACCCATAGACTACTGCATGCTCGCCGAATAAGGTTACCTTAGTTGGTGCCCTCACTTTTACTCCTATGACAACCACCGGTACTCAAACTCCAATGCTTTTATTCCTTTTATAGCTCCCGAAGAAGGGTACGTAAAGTGAGTACACAGAAAAGTGCACCACGAAAGATGCCCTTTAGACCCATCCAAGAGATTCAAAAAAGCATCGAAGAAAGACTCAAAGGTGTAAAGCATAAAATCGCAATAATGAGCGGCAAAGGAGGCGTCGGTAAGTCGTTTGTAACTGCCAATTTAGCCTTCGCATTAGCTTACAGGGGAAAAAAAGTAATAATTCTCGATGCTGACTTCTACGGTCCCAGCATACCTAAGATGACTGGTACTGAGGGTCAGAGGGTTTATGCTACACCAGAAGGCTTAGTTCCCGTCACCGGGCCTTTGGGAGTAAAGATTGTAAGCGTGGACTTTATGCTTCCGGATGACGAAACACCAGTCGTTTGGAGAGGACCTATGTTAACGAACGCAATGCTAGAACTCTTAGAAAATACCATCTGGGGCGAAGCAGATTACATGTTAATAGATTTGCCTCCGGGAACGGGTGACGCACCGCTAACTGTGGCCCAAATGATACCCAACCTCACTGGCGCAATAATAGTGACTATACCTTCCGAAGTATCTCAGAAGGTAGTTATGAAATCTATAAACTTCGCCAAAAAGCTAAACTTACCAATAATTGGACTAATAGAGAATATGTCGGGCTTCACTTGTCCTTGTGACGGAAAGACCTATCCAATATTTGGTAGTGGGGGAGGGAAGAAAGTTGCGGAAAAGGCCGGCATCGAATTTCTGGGCTCGATACCACTAGATCCAAGGATTTCGGAGTGCAACGACAAGGGAATACCGTTCTTTGTCGAATATCCAGACAGCCCAGCAGCTAAGGCATTTCTAAAAATAGCTGATAAGGTAACGAAAAAGGTAGAAGGTTCTAAGGAAGAAAGCTCTTAGCCTTATCAACTATGATAGTGGCTATCTCTTCGGGTTTGAACTTAGCCGTATTTATCACTAAGTCGAACACGCTCAAATCTGTTATATCGAAGCCATAATATTTTTTAAAACGTTGCCATTGAAGTTCCTCACGTTTTAATGTTTCTCTCAACGCTTTGTTTTCATACATTTTATCTCTTATAGCAATTCTCTTTATCCTTACTTCTAATGGTGCATTCAAGTAAACATTCAAATCTGCAACATCATGGAGGACCCAACCCCCTAAATGAGCCTCTACAACGACATCCCCTTTCAACGCCTCTTCTCTCATTGTCATATCTATTGCAAGATCAATCTTCGGATCTCTTGAAGCCAGCTCATTAAGTTCAACCAAGCTAAGCCCCATTTTCTTAGCAATTTCCCTAAACATCAGTCCCGCCGATAAGTACTTCAGTTTGAGTTGTTTGGCGACCAGCTTGGCTACCGTACTTTTGCCGCTGCCAGGAGGTCCACTTATTACTATTATCATGTGACTTAGAGCCCCCGGAAAGGTTCCGTTGGTACCGGAACTAATATTGATAGTCTTTCTCAAAAATGTCTGTTGCTTCAGTATATCCAATACTCTAAACTTTGTACTTCATGATGTACTGTATATTAATTATAAGCCCGCTATAAACATTATAGGCTTTCCGATCTGCATGTCACATGATATCCTTGTTTATCATACAGAAGGAAAATATATCGTAGCATTAATACCTAATCTGACAAAGCTATTTAGTGTGAATTTTCATATATCGTCATGCTCAGCATCTAAACGCTATATAGTATTAAAAAACAATAATTTGGCTCTAGTCTACGATAGGTTATACAAATATAGTAGTCTAATCACATGCGCAAACTTTGTCAAAGTTATTGATGATGTTGTTGTTACTTATTGCAATAAAGAAATTTGGCTGAGAGGTGAAGGAATTACCTTTAAGTTACCTTACAAACCCGAAGATGTAACACCCTTTGGTAATGGCATAGCTGTCTGTACACCCAGAGGACTTTACATTCTATCACCTCAACTTCATAGAAGAATAGACATACCATGTAATCATTTAAGCAAGATTAATGACCTTCTAGTTCTAGGAGTTGATAATAAGCTACTACTTTTCGATAGTAAAAAAGATACAATAGTTTTCAAAATATCTCTGTACGGTAAGATCCTAAAGATAGCGGTTAGCAATAATAAGGTCTATGTTTTAACAACAAAGGGTCTTTAT
>JALWJF010000117.1 GCA_027081755.1 Desulfurococcales archaeon
ACTTAGAAAGGTTCCAGAGGTAAAGGATGCGCTTTTAAATTTCAAGGTATTTAAGGAAAACGTGTTTGCTGTTATAGAGGCTCTGAGATCAAAGGGAATAAAGGTTCCGTCCCCTTCCATGGATTATGCAGAGATAATTGCCCAGTATGCCCTTTGCCAAGGAGACGGCTTAACTCTAGTCTTCGTCCCATCGGTAAAATTAGCGGAAAAGCTCCTTTCTGAGGTTAAACAGAAACTGCCTCCCCACTTACAAGAGACCGTTGCAAGCCACCACTACATGGTTGACAAGGGCAAGAGGGAAGAGATAGAGAAAAAGGCCAGAATGGGAGAAATGAAGATAATAATATCTCCTAAGACATTAGCCCAAGGAATAGACATAGGGCATGTAGTTAGGGTAGTTCACGTTGGACTGCCGGAGACCGTGAGGGAGTTCAAACAAAGAGAAGGCAGGAAGGGAAGGAGAGGTGATATAGAGTTTACTGAAACGATAATTTTGCCCTATAGGCAATGGGATAGGAAGCTCCTCAAGTACGGAACATCCACCTTGCTCGAGTGGGCTAAGATGGACCTAGAGAAGTTGTACGTTGACGTTAACAACGATTGGGTTAGGATGTTTACCGGTCTGTGGAAGGCGATGGTAGGTCAAATACTGAGGGAGGATGAAAGAGAGCTCTTGGAAAGATTAGAGTTGCTCAAGGAGGACGAAATAACTCCTAAGGGGAAGGAAGTTTGGAGGAACTTGGGCTTTTACGAGTACGGTCCCCCTTACGGCATTGCTAGGTATCTGATAAAAGGAGGTATGAAGAAGAGACTGGAAGAAATAGGGAGGAGGGCATTAGTAGAGTATTACCAGCCCGGATCCTTCGATTACTCTGCAGACGCCCTTGTAGTGGAAATAAATGAAGAAGGAGTAATTGAAATGCCTCTAGAAGATGCTATAAAGAGCTATAGATGGGCGTTCGAGGCTGTGCAACAGTATTACTCTATAAAGAGTAGATGGGGGGAGAGCTGGACTAGAGCGCAAAAGGACTATAAATTCGGAAAGCTCACCTCTAAGGTCGAACTGCTCGTGAGACCTCCTAAGGAGGGCTTCGGAAAGCTCGTTGAAGAGCCGTTGGGCGTTAAGTGGATAGTTGAGTCAGCAAAAGCTGACATAAAGAAAGTGGGGAAGAACTTCATTCCAATATATGAAAGGGATGAGATACCGCTCGACGTCCAAGTATATGGCAAATATGAAGATTATACGTACGGCAAGACGTATTCCTTGGATCCTAAGTGGGACGAGTGGAAGCTCGAAGCGGCGATGGCTTATGCCTTAGCCGTGTTAAGGGTCCAAGAAGCTCTGGACATAACTGAGATAATGTTCGCGATCACCGGCACTTTCCAAAAGGAAGTAGCAATATGGGAAGCACAAGCGTCCGGCTTGTTAAAGTCATTAGACTGGAAGGATGTGGCAAGAAAAATAAAGTACCATAAGCATAGCAAGCTCACAGAGCTAGTAGCGTTAATGATAAACTATTCTGCAATAAATGAGTACTTGAAGAAGTGGAACTGGGAGAGCTTGAAGAGGGAAGCAGAAGCGTTGGCCTTAGAGCTGGCTGGCGAAAACGTCAAGAGCTTAAAGAAGTTGGGCGAAGCAGAACCAGCGGACGTTAGGGCTACTTACGTACTCATAGATGGTAATAACATCCATATAATGAGAAATGGCGAAATAAAGACCATAACTATAAACAAAACACCGGATATGCTAAAGCTTTTAGAACTGTTCAACGACACGGTAGTATTCTTCGAGCCCGAGAACTCGTTGGAGAAGTTCTTGAGGAGACATCCATTGGTCTTCAGCGAGTTCTTGAGGGCAGCAACTCAAGGTAAGGTAATTAACTTGTACAGGGCATTGAAAAGGGAACTGAAGGTCGATTCTCTCAGCTTGAAGGCTATCGCGGAAGCATTGGGGATGGAGGCTAGTGACGTAGAGGACTATTTGCTCGTCATGGAAGAGGCGTATAAAAGGCTCAAGGCATTAAGGGAGAACCCTTCACGGGTATCCAGCGAGTCTCGTTGAGTATCTCTTCTATAACTTGCCAGTAGTCCCTCTTGCCTTCAGCAACTTCGTCCATGAACTTTTCCAGTTGCCTCGTCCTCTCCTCGCTCACGAGCGAGCTGAAGTCTTTTCGGACTATGGTGAAGTAGCGGTAAACGCTAACGCCCCTTCTGGTAGGAATGAGCTTTCTGGACCTTCCAACCTCCATAACGTACCTCCTCTCTAGCAAAGTAGAGACTATCTTTGCATAAGTGCTCGGTCTACCTAAGCCTCTCTCCTTCATCATAGCTATCACTTCCGCTTGACTGGGTAAGGTGAGCTTGGGCCTCTTCACCGCCTTAGCCTCCTTTACTATGTAGCTGCCGGGCTTCGGGGCCTTTTCGACCCTTATGACATCGTACACCTTCAAGAAGCCCTCCTCAACTATTTCGGTTATAGCCTCCTTGACTAATGAAGAGCCGTTGAACGCTATTTCGTATTTCACCACCTTTACCTTTGCAGGTTTCATCTGAGATGCCATGAACCTTCTAAATATTAAGTCGTAGAGTGCCAAGTGCCTCCTGGTGAGCTGTTTTGCCGTAACTATTTCGCCTTCTTCGAGCATCTCCATCAATTCGTTTACATCTATGGGTTTGGTGGGTCTTATCGCTTCGTGGGCCCCTCCTTCACCCCATCTCCTAGGCACGAACTCTTGCTCTCCGAACCTCTCGCTTATCCACTCCTTTGCGACTTGAATTCCTACATCCGATACTCTGGTGCTGTCCGTCC
>JALWJF010000118.1 GCA_027081755.1 Desulfurococcales archaeon
ACTGCATAGTGGGCGAGAGCGGTTGTGGAAAAAGTACCTTTGCTAGAACGCTGTTAGGCTTAGAAGACATAACTGATGGGGACGTTCTACTAAGGGTACCTAAAGAACTCGCAGAAGAACTTAGAAGGATGGGCGAGAAGGTCAAGGGAGATACCATATCCTATAGACATCTGAGCCCCAAAGGGCATAGGAAGGTAAAAAGAGCCATACAAATAATATGGCAAGATCCGTATTCCAGTCTAGACCCGAAGATGAGGATCTGGGAATCTGTCGCCGAACCCTTAATCGTCCACAAGTTAGTGAAGAACAAAGAAGAAGCAAAGGAGAGGGCTATAGAGGTACTAAAGAAAGTCAAGCTAGACGAAGAAGTTGCTGAAAGGTATCCTCACCAGCTCTCGGGAGGACAGAGACAAAGGGCAGTCATAGCGAGGGCCTTAATCTTAAATCCTAATATAATAGTGGCTGACGAGCCAGTCTCGATGCTGGATGTATCAATTAGGGCTGAGATAATATACATGCTCAGAGAACTGCACAAAAAAGAAGGGATTAGTTTAGTAGTAATAACACACGATTTGTCAACCACACCTCATTTGTGTGATAGGATAGGAGTCATGTACCTCGGAAGAATTGTAGAAGAGGGACCAACCAAGGAGATAATAGAGAATCCGTTACACCCATATACCAAAGCATTACTGGCTGCAGTCCTTGAACCGGATCCAGAGAATAGGAAGAAGAAAATTGAAGTTCCGATCAAAGGAGAGGTAAGCTTTCCTCCGGAAGTGGGGTGCAGATTCTATCCCAGATGTGTTGTTCTGGATGAGAGGAAAGACTTGGAGGGGAAATGTAAAACCGAAGAACCGCCCTTAATCGGGGAGGGTCATAAGGTAGCTTGCTGGGCGGTAAGAAGTTAAAACTGCTGTTCTTGGTAATATATTTCATAACGGTGGCTCTCTTCTTCACTTGCGATCCTTATGGTGACGAGGCTTGGTACTACTACATATCAAAAGAACTCAAGTGGAACTGGGACCCACACCTAAGCTTCCTCCCTCCCATCCGGTGGGCATTTATGCTAATAATGCATCCTTTTGCGATCAACTTTACTGCATACAAGATTACCTATGCAATAATCACATCTCTTCCGTTATTGCTAATGAATGGATTAAGGGGACTTACGGCCTCTATCGTTTACTCCTTACCTCCCATGACGTTCTTCGTGGCTCACCCCTTCACTTCCACATTGGCTGCCACCTTCACTTTCCTGTCCATATACTTCTTTGACAAAGGATCTTTCCCCCTAGCGTTTATCTTTGCGATATTGGCAGTAGGATCTTGGGAAGGCTCTCTATTCGTGTTCATAGCCATGTCTCTAATCTACTGGTTTAGGAAAAAGAAGGTTCAAGCGATCATAATGCTCCTTCCGCCAATTTTAGCAGTTGCTACATCTTATGATAACTTACTGTTCCATTCATCGCCTCCCGGATGGGCAAAGGGTCCTTTGACAATCAGCGCCGTTTTAAGTGACTTCTTATTTCCAATATCACTATTTCCAATAATCAAAGCAATATATGACGAAAAGTGGGGCGATCTCTTAATAATGTTATCTATGCCTTTAGGCTTGATACTTGTAAACATCATAAATAAAACGATGATCGAAGTTTGGTACCTAGCAGTTAACCAAACTGTATTCGCCTACTACATAATGAAGTACAAATGGGACAAAGACGTTTTAGTGCTTCTGCTCTTACTTTCGCTATTCACATATTATAATACAGTTAAGATAGGTACGTCTATGTGTTTGAAGGCAAGGCATTGTTGTCTAACCAAATATGCAGAGGAGTTAAAGGGGAAAAGAGTAATACTCTATGAGTTGTTCTGGGCTTATTCCCACTATCCGTTCCAGTGTGGAAAGCTGCACAAGTGCTTGGTCTGCTACTCTAAGGCTTGTCTGTTCAGAGCACCCAAAAACTTCCATTACGTCGTTAGCTCAAGGCCTTTGAAGCTAAAGCTACTACAATCGTGCAGATCTTTCGAGAACTATTTCCTTTACGAGAGGTAAACTTATAAAGGGGAATACGACCACCTTCACGGTGCGGGGGTGCCCGAGCCTGGCCAAAGGGGTCGGGCTGAGGACCCGATGGCGTAGGCCTGCGTGGGTTCAAATCCCACCCCCCGCACCAGGGGTGGGCCGGTAGCTCAGCCTGGAAGAGCGCTCGGCTTGCACCCGAGAGGTCCCGGGTTCAAATCCCGGCCGGTCCACCAAACCTGGCCTCCCTTTCCGCCCCTCCGCATACTGCACCCTTCATTACGATAACACAAACGAGGTATTGAGCTGGTGATAGGAACTCTCCGGCATTAGATCTTGTGGTAACAGTTGCAAAGCATCACGGTTTCATAAAGTTGTGATCTCTACTCTATCCTTGAACACGAATATCGTGTGCTCCCACTGAGCTACCTCTCCTCTCTTAGCTTCAAGTAGAATAGGATAGCGATAGAGGACCCCCGCCTTGACTAACTTAGATAACTTTTCCTTCAGCTTATCGTAAGGGTAAACGTCAACGAGCCATCTTGGTGAGAACGGTAGTGTCTTGAACCTCTTCTCTATTTCATCAACTAAATCTTTCTCGTCACCCACCTTGAGCTCCCAGTTTCTAGGAGGCCTAGGATTCAGTGAGTATATAGTTACCTCTTTTCCCTCAACCACATAGCCAGCCCCATCCGTACCGAAAGGCTCAATAGCATAAGCCCTCCCCGGCTCCAACTTGAAGGGGAGTCTCTCCGGTATGTTAGGTATGGAAATGCCATTGTGAACTATGTAAGGACTCAGCCCATGTCCACCCAAGTTTCTTATGGGTTTGAAGCCATGCTTCCTAATTGTAGCGCTTATGGTGGTACCTATCGCTGAAACGGACAACCCCGGTTTAGCTCTGGCTAATGCCTTCTCTAAGGCTTCCTTAACGGCATTGCTTAACTTCTCGTGCTTTGGATTAGGAGAAAGTAATACGCTTATTGCCGAATCAGCGATCCTTCCTTGTACGTGTGCACCCAAATCGAGCTTCACTATTCCCTTTTCGGGAAACCTTTTCGTGTCGTTAGGCAGTGGAGAATAGTGAGCAGCTTCAAAGCTTATGCTTATGTTGCAAGGGAAGGCCGGTCCGTCAGACAGTTTCCTTATTACGCTTTCAACTTCCTCGCACACTTCTAGCAACTTCGCCCCAGGCTTGATCAGTTCCTTACCCATCTCCAAAGCTCTTTTTACGGCTTCACCGGCTCTCTTGTAAAGCTCGAACTCGTCCATCCCTTATCCCCACATGTATCTTTAGGTGAACCTTAAATGGAGGATAGACGTCCTCATGCACACGCATTCAAGAACATCTCTTTGGCCTTCTTAATGCCTATGGCTTTGATGAGCCTTCCCGCTCTGGGTCCTCTATCCTTGTCGAGTAAGGCCTTGTAAACGTACTTGAAAGCGTCCTTAGCACTCAATCTCATCTCTCTAGCAACTTCATATATAGTATTGTGTATATCAACGGCATCCATGTCTTCCCTAAGCCTTTCGGCCAATAACTTTAAGAACTCGCATCCTTTCTCGTCTTCAATTTTACCTTGCTTTACCTCAACTCTATACTCTTCTGGTACAAAACCTCTCCTTATCCATTCTTCCACGTATTCCTTCAGATCCTCAACTGCTTGTGGATCTCCGGTCAGTTCCTTTACTTTTTCCCAATCTCTGTATATCTGGTAGTAAACCAGTAGATCTGCGAAACCTGCTTTCCAGACCTTCGCTCCACTCAGTTCCCAAGCCCTCCTCCTCTTGGGATCCTTGTCTTCTCCCAAAGCGACCCTTCTATACTCCTCATAGAGTAAGAGCAAGAACCTAGGTTCCATTTTGAAGTTCTTATTTTCTTTTATGTCATGTTTCAGTATGAAATACATGATTACTGAGGGATGTAACAAGGCCATTATTTCACTTAATGCACCTATCCCTTTGCTCTTGCTCATTTTCTTTCCATTCATAAGTACGAATCCGTATCTGAAGCCCACAGGGGGTTCTTTCCCAAAGATTTCTTTGTGGATCCTTTTTGCAGTGTCCCACGAACCTCCTCTGGTGAAATGATCTACACCTCCTCCCTCGGCGTCCACGCCCAAGAAATCTTGTCTAGAAGGCCAGTCCAACCTCCAAGCTAGCTTCCACCTATGTTCCTTGATGTCCATTACTCCTTCGTGTCCACAAGCCTCACATTTATAGTATATCTTGTCATCCTCAACCTTCTTAACTATTGTCTTGTCTATCCTACCGCACTTCTCACAAATTGGCTTTATGAAGCCCCACCAATCCTTAGGTAGCTTCCTCATAGCGGTTTCTTCCATTATCTTTTTGACCTTATCCCTTTCCTTGACAAACAACCTTAAGTAATCATCGTACCAACCCTCTTTGTAGAGGTCTGAGGCCTTGAACACTTCATCAGGCTCAATGCCGAATTTTTCCATGAGTTCCAAGAATTCTGCTAAGAAGTGTTCGCCGTAGCTTTTGTGACAGCCATAAGGGTCGGGAACTTCCGCCAGGGGCTTTCCTAGATGAGGTTTGAGCACTTCCTCTTTGTCCTTGAGGGTTATTGGGATGTCGTCGAATGCATCCATTATATCCGCTACGAATATGAACTCTGCATCGTATCCCCTCTTCCTCAATTCTTGTACTATCGAGTAAGGGTAAATGAACTCGCTCAGAGTTCCCAAATGCGCTGGACCGGAAGTCGTCAAGCCGGATGCTACTACGAATGCCTTCCCTCCTCTCTTCTTTATTATTTCTTCGACGATTTTATTGAGCCAGTCCATCCCCATCCCGTTAAGGAAGGTTTGGGTGGAGTTATGAATAGCCTTATTTCTCTTCCTTCCTTTAGTACAACGTTCTTCACTGTTATCTCGGGTTTCAACCCACATCCTATGAATACCAAGGTGTAATTTCCAGGTCTTACACCTTTAATCTCATACTTAACCTTGAAAGGTACAAGGACTTGGACGCATAACTTTCCCAAAGGGGTTCTTTCTTGGAACAGAGCCACTATTACGTTTCCATGTACTTCGGCGTAGAAGTTGGGCAGCGTACAGAGGTTGGGCAAGTGACCACTTAAGGTTATCAAGAGGGTTGAGTTGAGCAAGAGGAGTACGAGTTCCACTTTTATCCCTCAGAGTATATGAGATTATAAGAGAGGAATAGGTCTTACGCTCTTGCAGAGATTAGTGGTTTTACCTTTCTGGGCATAATTACTCCTTGTTCTCTAAGCCTTACTATCTCCCAAGCTATTCTCTCTTGTTTTAGCCACTGCCCCCATCCCTTACCTTCTCCGACGAGCTTTGCTACTTGTTTCTTTATCTTGGAGGGCAAGGGAGTTGGTTTGGCGAAGGCCAAAGGGGTTCCGGGCAAGGGCATGAAATAGTGCAAGTGTGCTCTAGCACCCATCTTCACCAGCTTCTTCATACCCTCTAGAGTCTTTTCCATATCTTCTTCTGTCTCTCCGGGTAGACCCAAGATGAAGTCAACCTCTGGGACGAAACCATGTTTCACGCTTATCCTAACAGCGTTGACTACATCTTCCCATGTATGACCTCTATGAATTAATTTCAGGACTCTGTCGCTGGCACTCTGGGCACCAACAACTATCCTCTTGTTGCTCACGTATTTCTTCAACAATCTCATACTTTCATCAGTAACGAATTCAGGCCTTACCTCGCTTGGGAAGGAGCCAAAGAATAACCTCATACCCACAGTACTAAGCCTTTCCAAAAGCTCTTCAATTGCAGCTAAATTAGGTCTTATACCGTCTCCTCCATAAGAGAGTGCATTGGGTGTTATGAACCTAAGATCCTTCATACCCATTTTCTTCATTATCATTGCATATTCATAAATATTCTCCACACTCCTATGTCTGGGTATGGCCTTGAATATGAAGGAGGTTTGACAGTAGGAGCAAGCGAAGGGGCATCCCCTAGTTATTTCGATAGGGCCCGCATATCCTCTCCAATAGGGCCATGGTGGATATTCGTCCAAGTTGACGAGAGGAGGTAAACCGGAAAGACCCTCATCATTGAAGATACCCTTGACTTTCCTCCAGTCCTCTCCTTCCCAGCAGGCTCTCAAGAACTCTGGTAAGGATCTCTCGCCTTCCCCATAGATAACGGCATCAAAGCCTAAGTTTAGGGTGCCCCAAGGGTCACCCGTTGCATGGGGACCTCCAGCCAATAAGAATACCTTGCCCTTCAACATCTTTATCTTATTGATCAAGTCTTTATCCAAAAGGTCGGTTGTGAGTAGTGATATGCCCAAAACCACGTTGTACTTCTTCGTATATTCTAGGGCTTCGAGAGGGTCTCTAACGAATTCTGCCTTAAATCCGGCCTTCTCTACAATAGCTATGACTGCATAAGCACTGTACTTGTGATCCTTTCTGAACAGATGCAAATATATGTTCCTCATTATTTCTTTTCCTCCAATAACTTTTGCAGGAGTAGGTCGAGTTCGTTATAGCTTTTGGTCACCTTAACTGCTTTCTTTGTCCTCTCAGCTCTCCACTTGCTTGCATCCGCTAGTTTCTCTTGTATTAATCTAAGAAGCGAAAAGTCTTTGCCTAAACCGAGACTTCTCAAGGTAACAGTCTTCAAATAGTAGTAGAGCTTTCCCATTTCTCTTGCAATGGCTATGACTTGTTCCTCTGGAAGTATGTTCAATGCAATAAGTAAGGCAAAGAATATTTCGATATGGCCGGTCTTTGCAATTAGGACCAATAGAATGAAAGCTAGTAGTAGCAGTACGACGTTCAAATGAGTCCCCAACTACGAGTACAAGAAAGGTAGAAAAATTATTCACCACTAAAGTTTTCGAGGAATATGTCGCGGTAGTAGTCTTGTAGCATCTCTTTTTCTTCTTCGGTCAATGTCCTCTTGCTCTCATCCACCTTCACTACTTTTGAAGTGGTGGCCACATGCTTCTCCTTCTCAACGGACTTTACCACTCTAGCCTTTCCTTTTGGCTCCATCTCGTAGCCACAGCGAGGGCATTTCAGTATCATCTTTCCGTCCTTTCTGACTAGTACCATCAATGACTTACACTTAGGACAAAACGTAACGCTCAATGCTCTCCCACCGACGCCTTAGTGAGATATAGATGGGGTTTTAAAAACAGAGGCTAAGGATACAGCGCTATATATTGCAGTACTTTGAAATATCATGGGGTACTTCATGCAAGTCTTTACACGAAGGGTAGGCTTCTTGAGAAAAAACGGCAATGGGTGTACAGCGATCAGCGACACTTGGAAGAATGTAAACACATTAGGAATGAACGTTAGCGGTGTAATACATGTTGTAGGGAACAAGCATCTAAGCATAGGTATAATCTTAGATGCGGGTAATCCCACATATTACGGAATAGTTGAAGTAAATACCGAGCTTCCGGATCCGAAACCCCTTAGGGGACCATCTTACCTATCTGCAATAGCCGCTGAAGCTGCTAACATCTTAGTCGACACCTATCGTAAGCTACAAGTTAAGAGTGATGAAATGAATCCTTCCTTAATTCTAGATGGTACAGAAATAACTCCAAAGGAGATGTGCAAAGTCGAAGACATAACGAGGGAACCGCAACCAATAGAATTAAAAACAATAAGGAGAGGCATTGAAATGGTTTGCTCCTCCCCCATATATGTAGACTTGGAGGATATAATGGAGGACTTGAAAATAATGGCTTCTGCCGCAGCAAGAGGTGTCTCAAAAGTGCTAAAGCCAATCTGTTATTCAGACCCGTTCACCTTAGTAATAGCCGAAAGTAGCATAGGATTGACGGTAATTGTTCTAGGCTCTGAAGAGGGAGCTTTAACTTCTGGATTCGGATTCTAGGGGGGAATAGTAATGGAAATACTGAAGGTCTTAATGGAAGATGCCGGCTGTGAGAAGCTGGACGAGGAATGTCTCAAGAACTTATTCAAACTAGTTGAAGAGAATAAGTATCCCAAGCTGGATGATGAAGAGAAAAAAGAATTAGATAACGAATTAGCTGACCAACTCACCAAACACAGATTCACGAACCCGTCGCTAGCAGAAGAAGCAAGGCGATTGGGTCTAGAGAAGACAGCCGGTGTTCTAAGCGGTGCAGAGCTTACTGAAGTTGGTAAGCCAACGCTAGAAGAAGAGTTGAAAGGAATGAAGGAAGAGACCGAAAGGAAACCTGCGAGAGAGGCCCCCGTAAGTCAGAAGGTAGTAGTGGTATCCAAAGGCAGTAAAAGCAGCATAATTCTTTCATCCTTAGCACTAATAATTTCGTTCTTTACTGTAGCCACAATCTTCGGATTGATAAGGGTACCTAATCTCACACTAGCTAAAGAGAAAGATTTACTCAATCTACAAGCTCAACTCATGAGTCTGCAGACGAACTATATAATCATGAAGAACGAGCTGATCAAAGTATCTAGTCTGACCAGAACGGAAATAAACTTGCTTAAACTAAAACTGTTAGCACTAAATAATACTATATCTATATTTCAGAGTAAACTTACGAGTGAAATAGAAGAACTTAAACATGATATAAATAAACTAAACCAAAGACTGGAGGCACAAGAGGAGCTGAACCTGGAACTCGCTTCCAAGATAGGGAACTTAGCAGAAAAAGAGAAGAAACTCGGTGAGGAGCTAATGGACTTACAAAACAAAATAAGGAATGAGACAGAGTCCTTCAAGAGACAGATAAAGAGCTTGGAAAACAAGCTTACTCAGCTCAACTCTAAACTAGAAAGCTTGTCAAAAGAACTAGAAATGCTAAACAATACCGTAGATACGAAAATAGAGAAAGCTGTACAGAAGTATGAAAAGGAGTTAATGTCTATACAAAAGGAAATTATAAATATAAAATCCAATATCAATGAATTTGAGAAGAAACTGGAGAGCATAAAGATAGTAAATAAGTACATAACCACATTAGAAAGTAAAATCAAAGAGCTAAGCTCTAAATTATCACAAATAGATAAGCTAAACAAAGAACTACAAAACTTGAGAAACAAAGTAGTTAGGCTCAACACAACCGTAGCGAAGTTACCCATGGCTATAGAGCAGTTAAAAGAGAAGCAGAATAGCACGCTATCCAGAATTAATAACCTAGAAATGAAACTAGCAGAGCTGAGCAAAGAAATTGAAAACATGAAATACAATATCAGAAAGCTCAAAGAAAATATAAAGAAAGATGTCTTGGAGTTACTGCAGTCACCCCAAGTCTTCAATCTGATATACAACATACTATTAAACAAGTACCACCTAGACCAGAAGATAGCAAGACTAATACTGTTGAACAATACGGCATTCCGCATAGCTGTAGAAAATATAGCTACATCAGTATGTCTGAAAATGATGCAAGGGAGTTTCAAGGGACTGATAGTAACTGGCTGAAGAGCTCGGTGACCGTGGGAGTCATCATTACTCAGAGCCCTATCGGTTCCTCATCGCCATAAGGAAACCCTAAAAACCTCCTTTCCATCTTAGGTTCTGGCGAATGTCATGACTCAGAAGACTACTATAAGCGTGATAAAGGCTGACATAGGCTCCCTAGCGGGTCACCACACCGTTCACCCGGACTGTATGGCAGCTGCTTCTAGAGTCTTGGCCGAAGGTAAGAAGAAGGGCATAATAAACGACTTCTATGTCACCCACGTAGGCGACGACTTAGTATTAATAATGACACATACCAAGGGTGAAGACAACTCCGAAGTACACGGTTTAGCTTGGGAAGCCTTCAAGAAGGCAGCTGAGGTTGCTAAGGAGCTGGGTCTCTATGCCGCTGGTCAAGACTTACTGAGCGACGCATTCTCCGGAAACGTAAGGGGTCTAGGACCTGCAGCTGCTGAAATGGAGATAGTGGAGAGACCCAGCGAGCCTATAGTTATATTCGCTGCTGATAAGACCGAGCCTGGTGCATTCAACTTACCCTTGTACAAAATATTCGCCGATCCCTTCAACACCGCCGGTCTGGTAATAGATCCGAGACTTCACATGGGCTTCACATTCGAAGTTGTTGACGTCTTCGAAGACAAAGGTGTACATCTAAACACTCCAGAAGAGATGTACGACCTCTTAGCACTAATAGGAACTCCCTCTAGGTATGTAATAAGGAGAGTTTATCGTAAAGACGACAACAGGATAGCTGCCGTGGTCTCTGTAGAGAGGCTTAACTTGATAGCAGGAAAGTATGTGGGCAAGGATGACCCAGTAATGATAGTGAGAGCTCAGAGTGGCTTCCCAGCATTAGGAGAAATTCTAGAGCCTTTCACCTTCCCGCACCTGGTAGCTGGCTGGATGAGGGGCTCCCACAACGGCCCACTCATGCCAGTGCCAGTTAGGGATGCCAGACCAACAAGGTTCGACGGACCTCCGAGGGTTATCGCCCTAGGCTTCCAAGTAAAGAACGCCAAGCTAGTAGGACCTAGTGACTTATTCGATGACCCAGCATTCGACAAGGCTAGGGCCATGGCTAACAAGGTTGCCGACTATATGAGGAGGCACGGTCCCTTCATGCCACATAGGCTCGATCCAAGCGAGATGGAATACACTACCTTGCCACAAGTTCTGGAGAAGCTTAAGGACCGCTTCAAGCCAGTAAAGGACTTGCCCAAGCCTAAGATAAAGCACAGCGAAATGCTAAGTGGAGAAGAAACTCATGACTAATTTTCTTACCTTTTTCCTTTATCCCTAGGGGCATAAAATTTGGAAATATATCTAGTAGTTGGAAAGGGCGGCGTAGGCAAGACTACGATCTCAGCGGCACTAGCTCTAGATATGGAACCTCCCCTCTTAGCATTCTCCCTAGATCCCTTGCCTAACTTGTGCTCTGTCATAGGAACAAAGTGCTCCTTTGAGCCCGTTGAAGTCGAAGGTAGATACTTTGGAGAAGTAAATTATGAAAAAGCTAAGGAGTTATGGATTAAGAGGTTTGGCGGAGAACTAAGAGAGGCTTTGAAAGACGCTTTAGGGATTGATGATTACGAACTTGTGAAACATGTTGCCTCTGCTCCTGGTATCGTGGAGCAATTCACACTGTACTTTGTGCTTGAAATGGCTGAAAAGCTTGGAGTAGAAAGAGTGATTTTTGATACTCCTCCTCTAGGTCCAACCTTAAGGATGATAATGGCTGAAAAGGAGTTCTATGAACACTTGTTAAGCGCGTCAAGAACCTATAGAAAGATAATGAAGTTACTGAAACTTAGAGGTTCTAGAGCTCTTGAAATAATAGAGGAATGGAGAAATATAGCTTCTTTAGTCCTAGAAAGAATCTTGAATGCGAACTACGTCCTTGTTAGCACACCAGAGAGGTTTGCTAGAGAAGTAGCTCTTAAGGGTGCCGAAGAACTTAAAAAACTGGGACTTAAACACTGGAGGAGCTACTTGAACAAGGCTAAGAGAGGAACGTGCTTAGAACCACCCACGTTTCTAATACCGGAGATGAGCGAGGAGCCAGTGGGAATAAAGGCCTTAAGGGAACTCATGAGAAGGGCCAAGAGGGTTTGCTAGCCCAAAGGCCAAGTGTGAACAGTTACGGTAGCTCTCAGCACTAGGATGGTTACTGTTCCTTCTGTGATACCTCTCCACACACCAGAGCAAGGAATTATACTTTGCGCATCCAGCAATTGCCACTTTTCTTTATTCTCCCTAATTATATAATACTGCACATACGTTCCAAAGGCTACGGTACCACTGCCATCACATTCGAGTTCAAGCCACACTGGTTT
>JALWJF010000119.1:0-11115 GCA_027081755.1 Desulfurococcales archaeon
TTGTCGGGGGCCACTATCTTCGGAGTGTGTGTCTCAGCCTTGCTTACGGCTTCACCCTCGGCCCTTTCCGGTGTGTAGATTAGTTCTCCGAATGGCTTCACCATGGCTCTCTCCGATCCCAAAGATACATGAATCCCAAAAAGTAGAAGGTGTAACTTTCCGAACCCCCTTATTCAAAAACCTCAGGGAGGTAGGATTATTACCTTGGGTTTCTTTAGGACCACTTGCTCCAAGAGCTTAACGACTTCCTCGCTAGCTTTGCCTCCAGCCTTCACTGTAGCTATTTCCTTAGCTAGATCCATCTTCTTAAGTTCGGCCACAACCCTCTGAACCCTTTCCGCTTCTTCTGCTTGTGGAACGTAAGCTATGTCTGAGTGCTTCCTTCTGGCTACAATGCTGCCCGCTATAGCCGGTGCCCTAGGGCTACTGCTTAGGTCAACGACGTCTCCGGGATCCACGACGTTGTCTATGGTAGCAATTAGGTCCTCAAATTCCACTTTGGTTTCAGGCTCATCTTTCTTTAGAATAACTCTTCTTACTAGGAAGCTAGTGGGTATAATGGTTCTCATGCCGAGGAGGATGCTTAGTTCAACTATTTCCATCGTTTTAATGTATCTCTGGGTGGCTACGAGTACTAGCTCTGCGGGCTCTGTTCCCTTCCTTATGAGGTACTCTAATACTTCTAATGGTCCCGTTGGCTGATCTCCTAAAACGCTCACAACCTTCATTTTGACATCTCCACGAAACGCTCTAAGATGGCGTTAAAATAGTATAGAGAATTGAAGGGCAAGTGTTTAAAGGATCGAAGGTTTAACCTTTCCGCGGGCTCAGAGCTGACGAGGTACGTCTTTGTTACTGGTGGTGTCTTATCCAGCCTGGGTAAGGGAATAGTTACGGCTTCAACCTCTCTATTATTAAAGAGGATGGGTTACACGGTAACCGCAATAAAGATCGATCCCTACGTAAATGTTGACGCCAGTACCATGAGTCCCTATGCACACGGTGAAGTCTTTGTAACCGAGGATGGTGGCGAAACGGACTTGGACTTAGGTCATTACGAAAGGTTCTTACATCAAAATTTGACGAAAGACAATAACATAACTACGGGCAAGGTCTTTAGAGAAGTTATCGAGAAAGAGAGAAGAGGCGAATACTTGGGCCAAACTGTTCAAATTATTCCTCATGTGACAGATCAAATAAAGGGTATGATAAGGGACGTTTCGAAAGACTTCGACGTAGCGGTGGTCGAAATAGGGGGAACTGTAGGTGATATCGAAGGGTTGCCCTTCCTAGAGGCAGCTAGGCAGATGTGGGTTGAGAGGCCTAAGGAAGTGGCGTTCGTTCATGTGGCATTGGTTCCAATATTGAGCACTACGGGGGAGCAGAAGACTAAGCCACTCCAACACTCAGTACAAGAACTTAGGAGGATAGGCATCCAGCCTAATGCAATAATAGCTAGATCCCCCAGACCTCTCGAGCCCGAGGCTAGGAAAAAGATAGCCCTATACTCTAGCTTGCCAGAGGAGGCAGTCTTCTCGGATCCCGACGTAGACTTCGTTTACGAGGTACCCTTGCTATTACTCGAACAAGGATATCATAAGAGAATAGCTAATCTCCTAGGATTAGAATTGAAGGAGCTTGATTTGGAAGACTGGAAGGAGTTCGTAAATACACTGAAGAATCTTGAAGTTGGACCCACAATAGCCATGGTTGGTAAATACACTAAGCTGAAGGATAGCTATATGAGTATTATAGAATCCCTCAATCATGCAGCAACCAAGGTCGGTAAAATGCCAAGACTCAAGTGGATAGAAGTGAGGGAAGTTGAAAAAGGAAAGGTAAACTTAGAAGAAGCTTTGAGCGACATCGACGGAGCGATAGTACTGCCCGGCTTCGGGGAGAAGGGTGCCGAAGGGAAAATAAAGACCATTAAAGAGTTAAGAGAAAGGAAGATACCTACCTTAGGTATATGTTATGGTATGCAAATGATGGTTGTAGAGGTGGCTAGACACCTAGCAGGTCTCGAAGGTGCAAACAGCGAAGAAGTGGATCCTAATACGCCATACCCGGTCGTCGCTTTACTCAAAGAACAAAAGTACGTCAAGTACTTGGGAGGCACTTTAAGGCTAGGAGCTAAGGCAGTTAGGATAATGAAGGGAACGAAGCTCTGGGAGGCCTATAGGAAGGAGATAGTTAAAGAGAGGCACAGACATAGGTACGATGTGAATCCAAAATACCTGGACAAGCTAGAGGCCGTTGGCCTAAGGGTTAATGCATGGGATGAAAGTGAGACGATACCAGAAGGGATCGAATTAAAAGGTCAGAGCTTCTATGGGGTTCAGTTTCACCCGGAATATAAGAGTAGACCTCTCGAACCATCTCCACTATATGTATACTTCCTTAGGGAAGTTACCAAAAACGTTTAACCGTTTAACACACGCTTGTATATCAACTCCACTCCCTTCTGTGTCATAGCGCCCATAACAGCTATGGCTTTACCCGTCTTCATGTTAATGAAGACATTACCAGGAGTAGCGACCATCGGGAAGAGCTTTTGAGCAAGCTTCAAGTTGGCCTTGTTAGCGCTCTCTAGCAGTTTTCTAGGCACCGTAATGTTGGATAACTTCATTTTACCCTCATACAACTTAACTACGTTGTGAGCTATTTTCTCTTCAAGGTTGAAGAATGCAAGAACCTTTCCTTCCTTAACGTATTCGTTGAGCTGGTAAGCGAGCTTCAAGCTCTCCTCGAAACCTGGGGCTCTGTTGTGGAACGCTACTATGACTGGTATTAGGTATACCTTACCTTCTTTAACATACTTTATTATGACTTTACCCCCGCCTTGCCTGTAGAAGAGCGCACAGTAGGGACAGAGGGGGTCAAGGAGCTCTACTACCCAAACCTTTGCCTTAGGATTGCCTAGCCCTTTGGTCACGTTGAGTTCTAAGAGCAACTTGGTGTAATTGCCGTTATAGAAGAATATTGGTGCCCTCGGTGCGGGCTCTAGACAATAAAATCCTCCATTGCATCCTTCATATACTTTGAAGCCGTATGCTTCACATATCTTTACTTGCCCCTTATTTATTTTGATTAATACTGCCGGCAGCCAGCCGGTGTAGTTAGCTATTACATCATTAACATTCTTTATATATATGATTCGACCCTTGACGGTTAACGTTCCAGGCTTTAGTTTGGGATATATGCTCACTACGTCCTTATTCACTAGGTATGTTACTGGTCCAGGCGCGTTTATACATAGCGCGAATGTGAGCGATGCTATTGCTATGAGTAGCAAAGATTTCCTCATAACCTTATCTCCCCTCTCCGTTTCCGAGGAGCAATAAAAGTGTTACCGCAATAGTTTCGTTTTCGGCTTCCATTAATAAAGCTCTTTTTTGCCAGTTACGGGTCGGGTATGCATATGTCCGCAGAGGTACCCAAGAGGATCTCTATAACGGATTTGCCGGGAGTTGGACCCTCAACAGCGAACAAGCTCATCGAGGCTGGGTACACTACGATTGAGGCCATAGCAGCTGCCACCCCAGAGGAGCTAGCAAAAATAGGCATACCATTGATGACTGCCCAAAAGATAGTGAAAAAGGCCAGAGAACTGCTCGACATAAGGTTTAAGACTGCAAAGGAGATTAAAGAAGAAAGAAAGCATCTGAGGAAGATAACCACGGGTTCCAAGAACTTGGACGATCTACTGGGAGGAGGTGTCGAAATTAAGACAATGACCGAGTTCTTCGGAGAGTTCGGCAGCGGTAAGAGCCAGATATGCCACCAGCTCTCCGTCAACGTCCAGTTGCCTTTGGAGCAAGGAGGTCTGAGTACCGAAGACAAGGTTGCAAAGGCCGTCTACATCGACACTGAAGGAACCTTCCGCTGGGAGAGGATAGAGCAAATGGCCAACTGCTTAGGTCTGGACCCGGACAAGGTTATGGAGAACATATTCTACATAAGGGCAGTGAACAGTGATCACCAGATGGCAATAGCGGACGAACTGATGGACCTGATACCAAAGGAGAACATAAGACTCGTGGTAGTAGACTCCGTCACAAGTCACTTCAGAGCTGAGTACCCTGGTAGAGAGAACTTGGCGGTAAGGCAACAAAAGCTGAACAAGCACTTGCACCAGCTAGGCAAACTCGCTGAGGTGTTTAACACTGCAGTAGTAATAACCAACCAAGTGATGGCTAGACCCGACGTCTTCTACGGCGATCCAACTCAAGCAGTAGGAGGACACGTACTCTATCACGCTCCCGGCATAAGGGTTCAGTTGAAGAAGGCGAGGGGTAACAAGAGGATAGCTAGGATGGTTGACGCTCCGCACTTGCCAGAAGGAGAAACCGTCTTTGCTATAACGGAGTGTGGAATAAGAGATCCGGAGGACTGACGCAGCTTGAACGTTAGGGACGCCTTAGAGAAGCTGGGCGGTAAGGCAACGTCTAAGGAACTCTTGGAAATTTTGGCTCCCGAGCACGGGCCCTTAAAGGCCAGAAAGATGATAGCCGACGCAATAAGGAGTGGCGAAATAAAGAAGGTACCCGATTACGAGAGAAAGGTAGAAGTCTTCGTGCTGGAGGGATGATCGAGAACCTCCGGCAGTGAACGGTGAACGACTCTACCGGCGGAGACCGTATATATGATCATTAATCTGAAACGCACGATGAGGCCAACCTCATGAAGAGGTTACTCTTAGCATACCTTATCATCCAAGTTTTTCTAATACTCTATTGGAGTGACTGGCTCATAATGCCTCTAAGTATGATCACCTTATTCTTTAGAGCAAACCCATCCGCAATATTCACCATCGTGCCACTCATCCTCTTCGGCCTCACATACTTCACGCAAGGCTGGACGAGACGGTTCGTGCTGTTTGCTGCTATTATCTCATTGGTAGCACTACCATTCTTGTACTTCTACTCATTGTCCATTGGTAGTATGCCCATAAAAGTAATAAAACTGAAGAAGTTGCCCGATCTGTATGGCATTTATCGTTTAATACCGTTGCAGACCGCCTACGCCTATGCTTTGGATAGAATTCAAATTCCAACACACACCATTTACTTCTCTGAAAGCTATGTGTATTACAACGGCACGAGCCCTATCTACAATTGGTTAATAGAGCCCGAAGGGCTGAACATATTCATATACGGACCTCTTGGAGCGGTGTTCGTTCGTGGGGATAGGTATCCCCCAGTGGTAAGAGTGGTTAAGGAGAAGCTCGTGTGGGGTTTGCACAACATTAGGTTAACGCCTCTTTACGCCGATACCCTCGCCTTCGAGCTTGTCTTGAGAGGCGCATTTGGCAAAGAACTTGTTTTTGAGGATAACATGCAAGTACTGTATAAAGGAAAAATAATCACAATAATTCCATTAGTTGATTACAAGATCATATTTCTCGGTACGATGCCCTATGTGAGGGGCTTTTACATCGTGTACCCAAATGGTACCATAAATTTCGTCGAATCTTTGCACTTGGAATACAAAATACCCATCTTGCCTGAAAAGGTTGCTAGGGACTGGCTCGAAAGGCTTCGCTACAGAAACTGGATACAAGCGGTCTTCTTCCACAATACGTTTCAAATAAGGGACGTAGGGACTAACCCACAACCTTATTTACTTTTAGATAAGAACGGGAACATGTGGTGGGCATTCGTAGCAGAACCTCCCGGGAATACTTATGCAGCCTACAAGATATTCTTGATAAACGCATCATCCACAAAGCCTACTGTATATGAGTATGATCTCGAAAGACCCCAAATAGGTATATCAAAGGTGAAAAGCTACATAACGAAGGCCCATCCCAACTGGGCATGGGACGAACTGCGTGTCCAGGAACCGATGCCCGTCATAGTAAATGGAACCATATATTGGAAAGTGGCAATAACCACTAGCGACGGCAGGGGATTAGTGAGCATAGATTTCTTAAATGCTAAAAACGGTGAGGTTAAGAGCTATTTAGTTAAAGGCAAGGTTACTGCACATGATCTAATGGAGTTCTTGTTGAGCAAACAGAAAATAAGTACTAAGAACGTAACAGTGGACGAACTTCTAAAAATAATAGAAAAGCTCAAACAAGAGCTAAACAAGCTGGAGCAATTAGTAAAAGAATTACGCTAAATTTGTTTACACTCAGCAGCCACTTCTCCTACTCCTTTTATCCTTATCCCCAGTTTTTCAAGTTCCTTTACGCTTTCCTTTGCTCTTCTTATGACTTCATCGCTTAGAGTACAAGGAAAGCACGCCCTCTCCCCTCTTATTTCTAAGACATAGGCTTTGCCTTTGAAACCCATAGATTTCATGAATGCCAGTATCTCCGCTGGAGAACTTGAGTGAGGATCATAACCTTCCTTAGGTTCGAGCTCCCTCAGTTCGTAGTCCTTGTTGAGAGTAAAGCTTGCATCTATGAAGACAACGACGTCACAATCTAGAACGTCGAAAGCCGTCTGCAAACCCTTGATCCCAGCAATCACCTTTTCAGCGTTTTCCAGTTCTAAAGCTCTAACTAGGGCAGACCCTATTCCGTCATCTCCAAAACACTCGTTGCCCAGTCCTACTACACAGATCTTCAATTTCTTTCGAACCCCGAGGACCCTATCTTTTTCCAGTAAGTCTGTTTGCATTTCTTGGCGAAAGAGGATGAGGATCCTCATAGCTTCGGATGCACACGTTCCGGATAGGGTACCCTCGATTCCAGAAAACGTTAGGAGAAAAGTAGAGGAAATGGCGCCATTTGATCTAGTGATATACGCTGGTGACCTAACAGGTCAAGAGGTTCTCGAATGGCTGAGAACCTTAGCCGACGAAGTGGTGGCAGTTAAAGGTAACATGGACTACTTACCTTTACCGGAGAAGAAAACTTTGGAAATAAATGGAGTAAGGTTCTTAGTGGTGCATGGCCATCAAGTTAGACCTAGAGGTAACTTGGACGCGCTCAGTGAAATGGCCCAGAGAGAGGGTGCGAGGGTAATAGTACATGGACACTTACACAAACCTCTCATAGTTGAGCATAAGGGCGTGTTCCACATAAATCCCGGCACACTTACCGGAGCGTGGGGCGGCTATGCAATTGATACAAGACCTTCCTTCATCGTTTTAGACGCCAGCTTGTGGAAAGGCAAGCTATACATATTCGATAAAGAGGTTAAGGTTACAGATTTTGAGGTGCCCCTCATACCGTAATAAGCTCTCCATATCACTGTTGTACGGGTCCTTGACTGTTGTGCGGGATCGCTGCGGCCCCTACGGCTGAAGAAGTATTCGTGCTCCTAGAGAGTTTACAACACAGGGGTCAAGAGAGTGCTGGAATAGTTTGGGTCGAAAATGGTGAATTAAAATTTGAGGGTGGTTTAGGTCTAGTAAAGGATGCAATAAAGAAATTCGTACCCAAGGGACCAGCAATAGGTCATGTAAGGTATTCCACCTCTGGAGGTTATAGCAGAATACAGCCCGTTTATAATAAGAGAATTGCGCTAGCCTTCAACGGCAATGTTATTAATTTTAAGTTCTTAGAGCATAATTCCTCCTGGGATGCCGAAGCACTCCTAATGGCTATAACTAATGAAATGAACAAAGGTAAGGACTTGTTCGAAGCGTCAAAAGAAGTATTGGCGAAAGCTAAGGGCAGTTATAGCATCGTAATTCTTGACAAAAAGGGGAGATTGATCGTCGCAAGAGACCCGTGGGGTTTCAGGCCCCTAGCCTTGGACTTCCCTTACATCGCTAGTGAAACTGCTGCTTTAGAGGACATAGGTAAGAATTGGAAAGAAATTCCCGAAAACAAGATAATTATGATAGAGGGTGACACTATAACTAAGGAAAGCGAAATTACAGAGCCCAAAACACCCGCTTACTGTTCGTTCGAGTACGTCTATTTCGAAAGACCCGAGAGTTACTTCAATGGCGTGAATATCCATGTGAGTAGAGTTAGGATGGGACGTATTCTCGCAAAAGAGAAACCGGCCGAGGGCGATGTGGTAATACCAGTTCCAGATTCTGGTAGATCCGCCGCAATAGGTTTCTCTAGAGCATCCAAAATACCGTTGGATGAAGGTCTTGTTAAAAATAGGTACATGGGAAGGAGCTTCATAATGCCTCCAGGAGTTAGGGAAAAGATAGCGATGAGGAAGTATGGAGTCGTTAAAGACGTTGTTCATGGAAAGAGAGTGGTAGTAGTCGACGACAGCATAATAAGGGGTACTACGATGAAGAGAATAGTGAAGCTACTCAAAAGCAAGGGCGCTAAAGAGGTACATGTTAGAATAGCGTCGCCTCCAGTTAGGGCACCTTGTTATATGGGAATAGACTTCCCTTCCAAGGAAGAGCTGGTGGCCTTCGGGAGGAGTGAGGAAGATCTTGCCAGACTCTGGGACGCTGAGAGCGTAGGATACTTGAGCATTGAAGGTCTTAGGAAGGCAATAGGAGTAAGGCATTTATGTGTAGCTTGTTTCAGCGGCATATACCCGTTTCCTATAACCAAGGAGGAGATCGATCAAATCCTCAGCACTCATAGAGATTAAAGGGGCACAAACCTCTCAACGAAGTCCCTCAAGTTAGCTTTGACCCATATTACTCTAACGTTCACACCCATTGCACCCTTATTCAGATTTAGTGGATAGCTCAATTCCCTTATATCTCCCTTCTTCATGATACCTATCACGTCTCTGGCCAAAGGCCTTCCCGGCACATAAACCAAGACAATTATTTGATCTGCATCATCACCTTCGTTCCTTATCTTTATCTTTACTTCATTCCCCTCTACTTTAGCGTTCTCTATTACTATTCTTGGTAGTTTGTATTCTATAGAGCCTACTATTAAGCTTAGGGGTACGATATCTTTTGTCGGATCTACGAAGTAGGACTTCGCTTTCGGGCATTGTAAGCTTATTTCGTAAACGTCGTAGAGCTCTTGTTCCTCCTCGCATTCGCCGACCTTGATTTTTACTCTAGTCTTTTCTGGGGCATAAATAACCGAATAGAAATAGCCATCCCTGTCCTCTCTTAAAGGTCCCCAAAAGCTGCCTTTGGGTTTGGCAGTGACGAAGTACTGGTAGTAGCCATTGCCTATACTTGGATATTCATAAAATACGAACAAGCTCGCTTGCATAAGCTCTATGGGCTCGGTGCTATCGTTGCTAACTCTCAAGACGGGTTCTTCCATCACTATGTGTCTTATTGGAGTGATGTCAAACACGAATTTAGAGATTTCACCTTCCCTAATTAGGGGCTTGAATTCCTTCGTTACGGAGAAATCACCTATGTATACCCTCCATTTCTGTGATTCTCCTCTGACGCTCAAGTCCAGAAACATCTTCTTCGGTTTTGCCCCCTCGGGGAGGTAAAAGTTCATAGGCACTTCTACTTTTTCTCTTGCTCCAGCTACAAGTTCCTCTAGCTTTATTGACGTTACGATCTCTAAGTTTCCTGCAATGTCATCTTCAAAGACCTTTACCATCTCTGGTGCCATCTTTTTTACCTCGAGTAGCGAAGACCTCTGGGAGCTTTTTGAGCCGTATGGGGAATTACTCCCGGACCGAGCGATGAGGAAAGCTTACCCGACCGACGGCTCCCTACGCCTTTATACTCAGATGCCTCAACGACAAACGGTCTTGGAACCTTGAAAAGGGATGAGCTACTCAAAGAGCCCATAGAAGACGTCGTCATAAGCCCAGAAGATAGCATAAAAGAACTTATAGAGAAGTACTGCAAAATCCATGGCTTTGTGGCAGGACATCTATGCAAGGCTGTCGAGATATTGCGTGAAGGGTTGGAGAAGTCCGATTTAAAGTTTCTATCGTTTACGGCGAACCTAGTAGCTACCGGCTTAAGGGGCATATTTGCACAAATGATAAAGAGCAAGAAGTTTGATATAGTGATAACGACGTGTGGCGCTCTCGACCACGATATAGCTAGGGCTTTAGGCAATAAGTACTACAAGGGGTTCTTTGAAGCGGACGATGCCATGCTTGCTGAGCTGAAGATACACAGACTAGGTAACGTCTTCATTCCTTTTGAGAATTATGGACCTCCAGTAGAGAAGTTTGTGAAAGATACCTTGAGAGAACTCGATAAGGACAAAATAGCACCATACGAGTTGATGTGGGAATTTGGCAAGAGGTTGAACGATGAGAACTCTATATTAAAACAAGCCTATGAGGCGAAGGTCCCGATAATAGTTCCCGGCATAACCGACGGAGCTGTAGGAACCGCCATTCTATCATACGCAGAGGAGAGGAGGCTCGGAGGAAAGGACTTCTGTTTAGATATCTTGGCTGATGAAAAGCTCCTAGCAGACATGGTATTTAAGAGTAAAGTCTCGGCCGCGTTGATAATAGGCGGAGGCATAAGCAAGCACCACGTAATTTGGTGGAACCAATTTAAGGACGGCTTGGACTATGCAGTATACCTAACAACGGCACAAGAATACGATGGAAGTTTGAGCGGGGCTAAGCCGAGGGAAGCGATAAGCTGGGGCAAGCTAAAGCCAGAGGGCAAAAGCGTAACCGTCTATGGAGACGCTACGATAATATTGCCCATACTCTGGGCAGGGGTAATGGCCCGGGGATGACGACCCAACGCCTAGCTGAAGGATGAGGAGCTTCCCTGCGGGCGGGGACCCGGGATGGCCTATTCACTAAGAGTAATTTTCTTGGGAACATCCGCCGCTACGCCCAAGCCCAGAGGGGCTTTACCAGCAATCTACTTAGAGCATGAAGGCATTGGCATACTTATGGATGTGGGTGAGGGAACACAATTTCAATTAATGAGGGCAAGAATAGGTTTCTCAAAAATAAAGATAATAATTGTAAGTCACATGCACGGTGATCATGTACTGGGTTTACCAGGCCTCATAGAAACTATGGCGATGGCCTCTAGGAGAGAAGACCTAATAATAATTGGTCCAAAAGACTTGAAAGATTTCCTCACATATTCTTTCAAGTTCACTAAGTTCTGGCCCTCTTTCAACATATTGTTTTACCCGTCCCCAACAACATTAAAGGTTAGAAATATTGAAGTAAGCACCTTTCCAGTAAAACACATTGTCGAAACATACGGAGTTAAGGTTAAAGTTATCTTTAAAAGAAAAGTATTAATCGATAAGTTAGAGAA
>JALWJF010000119.1:11125-11737 GCA_027081755.1 Desulfurococcales archaeon
TTTCCCCTACTCTTTTTATTTCTACATTATCACTTTCATCTTTTCCCACCGGCACACTTTCATGGGGAATATTGGGTATCTTTAAAAGAAAAGCATTGATCGATAAGTTAGAGAAAGAGGGACTGCCCAAGAGGCTCTGGGGGAAACTGCAGAGGGGAGAGAACGTGCTTTGGAACGGAAAGACGTTTGATCCAGAACTGTACACTTGGGAACCACAGCCACTCAAGGTAGTCTACTCCGGCGATACGGCTCCGTGTGAGAGGGTAGTGAACGAAGCCAAAGGAGCAGACCTCCTCATACATGAGGCCACTTTCACCAGCGACATGGAAGAAGAAGCCCACGAAAGGGGGCATTCGACGGCCAAGGACTCTGCTATAATAGCGTCAAAAGCTGGTGTAAATGCATTGGTCATGACACACTTCTCTAACCGTTACGAGAACTTAGACAAACATCTGGAAGAAGCCAGAAGAATATTTCCGAACTCATTCGTGGCTGAGGATTTGGTTAAGTTCCTCATTTTAAGAAAGGTTCCAAAGCTTTCATGAGCGCTTTAAGCTTGTGCTCGGTCTCCTCCCACTCCCTCTCGGGTTTAGAATAATAAACTATCCCCGC
>JALWJF010000120.1 GCA_027081755.1 Desulfurococcales archaeon
ATCCATATCCATGAAAAACCAATACTTTCAACCCTTAACACCTCAGATAACGGCGTTCTCGAGAGAGTTGCAACAGCTACAGTCCTTTGGTTCGGTCGGAAGTTTGGGAATGATTTCGTATAGTAACTTTTTAGCATTTTCTGTGTTTCTAGCCATAGTCTTTATTACTTCTTCAGCTGTAACTGGCCTTTCGGCCCACACGTCGTAGTCCGTTACCATAGCGACTGTCGCGTAACACATTTGCGCTTCGCATGCTAAGTTAACCTCGGGTACCAAGGTCATACCTATTATGTCAGCTTTAAAGACATCTTTCCATACCCTACTCTCAGCCCTTGTAGAAAACCTTGGACCTTCTATACATATATAGGTACCCCTTCCATGGACTGATATTCCCAGCTCTTTAGCTGTCTCTATGAGTTTGCTCCTGAGCTCTTCGCAGAAGGGATCTGCCATGCTTACATGAGCTACCACTGGACCATCAAAAAATGTATATTCTCTTTTCTTAGTCATGTCAATGAACTGATCAGGAATTACGAAGTCGCCAGGCTTATAATCTTCTCTTAAGCTGCCAACAGCTGAAACTGATATTACCCACTTAATACCTAAGCTCTTAAGGGCCCATATGTTTGCCCTGAAGTTGATCTTATGAGGAGGTATTTTATGACCTCTCCCATGCCGCGGAAGAAAAGCCACCCTCCTTCCCTTTAAAGTACCTAAGATTATATTATCGCTGGGTTGACCATAAGGTGTGTATACCTTTAACTCCTCTATATCTTCTAAGATCTCTGGATCGTAAAGACCAGAGCCACCTATTATCGCTATTTCAGCTCTCTTACCGGGTTGGGGCGGAAACATCAAGGTCTTCGCCGTTTGGCATTATTGCGAATAGGGTTTAGAGCGTAAGGTGTATCGTTTTAGGAGTTCCTAGCGTCGTCCTCGATAGACGGGATATTATGAGGGGAGGTGATGGAAGTGGTGTTTGTAGAGCCAGAGAGGGACTGGGAAGAAGAAACCAAGCTAATACATGCTGGAGAGTATAGGGATGAAGGTACGGGTTCTATAGTGACGCCGATCTACGTTTCTGTAATATATAGGTATCCTGAAGGAAACCCCTATGGTTACAAGTATGCAAGGAACTCAAGCCCTACAATAGAAGCCTTAGAAAAGAAGATGGGAGCTGTTGAAAATGCAGAAGACGCTGTTTCCTTCTCCAGCGGTATGGCTGGAATCAGCTCTACTATGTTTACTTTACTCTCTCCAAACGAAAAGCTAGTCACAACTAAAGATATTTATGGTACAAGTTATGAATTCTTCACGAAAGTATTAACTAAGTTCGGAATTAAAGTTGATGAAAAAGCTATTGGAGAAAAGGTAATAGAAAGAATGGATAAGAATACTAAGGTAGTTTTCGTGGAGACCATAAGTAATCCCCTACTTATAGTGCCTCCAATAGACGAGATAGCAAAAGTGGCTAAGGAGGTGGGGGCACTATTGTTAGTTGACAATACCTTTGCGACACCAATAAACTTTCTTCCATTGAAAGTTGATGCATATGCCGTTATACATAGTGCAAGTAAATACCTAGCAGGTCATAATGATGCCCTAGGTGGAATAGTTGCATCGAATGACAAGAAGTTTACCAGCTCTTTAAGAAATACGCGTAGGATGTTTGGTGGAATTCCGGACGCACAGCAAGCTTACTTCATAATAAGGGGCTTAAAGACTCTTCACGTAAGAGTAAAGTACCAAAACGAGGTCGCTCTAGAAATCGCGAAATTCCTAGAAGATCATCCTAAAGTAGAACGTGTCTATTATCCTTGTCTTCCATCTCATCCTAGTTATGAGACAGCCAAAAGGTTATTAAAAGGATGTGGTGGCGTCATTAGCTTTGAAGTTAAAGGTAACGGATTTGACGCAATAAAAATCATGAAGAAGGTAAAAGTAATCCAGAGGACGGCATCATTAGGAGGCGTTGAGAGTATAATAACTCATCCAGCTACTATGACGCATCATACCGTTCCTCCTGAGGTCAGAAAAGAACTGGGTATAAAGGATAACTTGCTGAGGCTCAGCGTAGGCTTGGAGAATGTAGAAGATTTGATAAATGATTTGGATCAAGCCTTATCTACGCTCTAAACATCTTACTGTGACTTTTGTTGCCTTGTACATAGGCGTCCCAACCCAGTCCCTAGGTTCCCACGGTATGAGCGCATTTATCTTCAGACCGACGTGATTAAAGAACACCAAGGCTACACCTTTAGGTACGCGACTTGAGGTCTCTGCTTCTAGCTCTAGGCACCTCTCGGTCCCCCTCGAACATAATAGCACGCGTTTGCAGCTGAATCCTTCCCAAAGGTATACCTTCTCCTTTAGCGATGCTTTCATCATTTTTTCTGTTCCACCTTTGGTTGTCCACAAGGCTGGGTCTCGGGCAGTGTATAGCCAAACACCCTCTTCTTCGTGAACTTTGAATATGCGTTGACGTGGTACCACAATTCTTTTCCATTCCTTAGGTTTCTCAATATACTGATCTCTTCCTCTGTATAGTTCTTCAACATCTATTTTTGAATAATGGTCTACTATTGAGAATGCTTCATGTGTTATTTCCTTTGGATCTTTGGGTACTTCAAGACCCAGATACTCTCCTAGGATTCTCAAGAACTCTAAGGCTCTATTCTCCTTCACATTAATGGATGATACCAACCCATC
>JALWJF010000121.1 GCA_027081755.1 Desulfurococcales archaeon
GCTCGTTGCAGCGGCAATGTACTTGCTCAGCTATGCAGGTTTTGGAGTAATAACGAACGCTTCAGAAGACATAGAGAATCCGGAGAAGAACGTCCCTAGGGCAATATACTTAAGCTTATTGATATCGGCAATAATATACATTTTGGTTTCGATAGTCATCATCGGTGCTGTGCCAAGGGAATTAGTAATTAAAGCCGAAGAGTACGCCTTAGCTGAAGCAGCGAAACCGATTTTGGGCGAAGCTGGGTTCCTACTAGTTACTATAGGAGCCTTAGTATCCACTGCTTCTGCCCTCAACTCAGCCCTCTACGGGGGCGCCAACGTAGCATATGCTCTAGCTAAGAAAGGTCAGCTTCCAAAGAGCTTTGAGAGGAGGATTTGGTTCGGGGAGCCAGAAGGGCTATACATAACCGCGGCATTGGCACTCTTCCTAGCAATATTCCTAAACTTAAGTGGTATTGCAGAAGTAACGACTCTATCTTTCTTGTTGATTTATTTAGCAGTGGCTCTTTCACATTGGAAGTTAAGACAAAAAACAAAGGGTAACCCCAAAGTAATAGTTACAAGCATCATACTACTGATATTCTCATCTATAATCATCCTGTTCTACAGTTTTACAACCAATCCAAGAGCTTTCTGGACCTCGCTAATATTCATATCGGGTTCCTTGGTATTCGAGGCTGCCTATAGATCAATAACGAAGAGAGAGATGAAGAAGAGAGCCAAAATAAAGGTTCAAGAGTCACAGAGTGGGGCATGAGACGTGAAATATGAAGATGCACACTCTCTCGCTTCGATGTTTGCTTACCTACTACTGAAAACACTCAGGATAAAGTATGGTGAAGAGTTTGAAAAAGAGTTTTGTGGTAACGTGGAAGCTTACCCCTTAGCGGGCGTCGCAAGCGTCTTATTAGAAGCTAACGTTACTGCAACTTGTCCGGAAATTAGCAAAATGCTCTCGACAGCAGAATATCCTCCTCAGCTCAAATCATTAGTAGACGAAGTATGCAAGGGCAAGACTAGAACGCCCAAGCAACTGTTCTTGAAAATGTTCGAGAAAGAATGTAACGAGAAGGGATTAACTGATGCGTTAAAGGAATTAACTGAAGTAACTCTTTCAACATTGAATAACGAGGAAAACGAAGTTCTTAGAGTTATGTTAGGAAGGCTTCCACAAGCGATATTCTACGCTCAAAAGTACAACGTCGATATAGAAGAACCTTTATTGAGAACGTCTTTATTGGCAACCATGTTCATAGGGAAGTTGCTAGACGAAATCGCTGAGAGGCTGGAGAAATGTGAAAAGAGTAGTGGCAGTATGTGAACCTTTAGACAAGTGGGAAGCTGCGTTAGCCATCAATTCTTCTCTTTTCTTATCCAATGCCATAAGGAAGGATACAATAGTTTATGTGAATGTTGAGGGTAATGTAATACGGATAGATGGAAGTAAAGCGAGAAGGGTTTATCCGGATTCGGAAAGTTTGGTTGGTTTATTCAAAGCAATAATGAGAGGTAAGAGGGTTCCCGGGGTGCAGTTGTCGACTTGTCCAGAAGTTGAGGATTATTGGTGTCCCGGCAAAGCGGTAAAAGATGTACTATACATAGTTCCGCGATGCTTTGGCTTACCTCTTACTGCAGAGCTGGTCGCTATTCAAATATGTTTAGATAGGGTGCTGGAGGGACTTCCATGTCGGAAACTTAAATAGTGTTTCTCTACTCCCGTGACGGTCTGAAAAAATGAAGGTTTTGATAAATATTAGAAGAGAAGGAATAAAGAAGGTGGCCTTTTTGAATAATAAGATAATGGCCCTAGGGGAATGTCTCTATATAGATGGGAAAACCTTCTGTCCCGAGAAGCTGTTGGACATGGACGTTAACAAGGATCGTGATCTCATTGCCCTTCTAGGTCATGATAATATTTATATCTATAATTTATCAATGAAGTTACTTTCTTCTATTTCCTTGAATTCGGATCTCGGCTTATTAAAGGCGAATAGAATAGCTCTGGGTGCTAGAGAACTTGCTGTATGCGGTGAAGACAACAAAGGACCTTTGGTCTTACTGATGGATCCAAATACATTAAACATAATTAGTAAGGTAAGAGCTAACTGTGCAGACATAATAATCAGAGGGAACAAAGTCCACATAGTTAACATGGACGCCCCCGAGGATTTTTCACTGGACTATACAGTCAAGCTAGATGTTTTAAATAACTCAAAGGACAACTTGGATACAGTATTTCAGAAAAGTAGTGAGGACTTGTGGGAAGCAAAGCTGAAGATTGACTGGGGTCAGACGATTCTTGGCTTCGACGGCGTAGTGAGGATCGAAGATGGTATGCAGTTTCCGGGAAGGTTTGGGCTTCCTCTTCCGAACAAGGAGGTACTAACGTTCTCAATGGACTATATGCTACTGTATAGTCCGAAAGGCGAACTCATCTGTAAGGAGAAAGTTGGCTGGGTTTGCGATGCAGAATGGAAATCAAATATGCTGTTACTCGGGGGATCGGAAGGGATAAAGCTTATACATTTCAAGCCCGAAGAGTTAGGGATTGGAACGCCTAAACATATACACAAAGGAAGAGGTGTTAGAGCGGTATGAGACATGGGGAGGATCTATGGGTTTCCCAAATTTAGAGATGGCACTTGTGCTCTAAACTGTGATTCT
>JALWJF010000122.1 GCA_027081755.1 Desulfurococcales archaeon
CGAGGTAATGTGAGTAATAGATGCCAGCATAGGTCAACAAGCCAAAACCTTAGCGGAGGCATTTCACAAGACTACGCCCATAGGTTCGATAGTAGTAACCAAGTTAGACGGAACAGCTAAGGGCGGAGGGGCCCTCTCCGCTGTAGCAGTTACCGGAGCCCCCATAAAGTTCATAGGTACTGGTGAGAAGCTGGATGAGCTAGAGACTTTCAAGCCCAAGAACTTTGTTGCTAGGATACTAGGCCTAGGCGACTTGGAGGCTATACTGGAAAGGCTCAAGAGCATAGAGGAGAGCAAGAAGCTCGAAGAAATAAGCGAGAAGATGTTGGAGAAAGGGGACATAACCCTAAAGGACTTGTACTACCAAATTCTGTCAGTAAAGAAAATGGGATCGCTGAGGAAGCTAATAAGTATGTTACCGTTCAGCTTTGCAATAGATGATAAGGTACTAGGTAAATTAGACGATAAGATATTAGACAAATGGTTGGCCATACTCAATTCTATGACTATGGAGGAACTCGAGAAGCCCAATATAATAGACAAGTCCAGAATGAAGAGAATAGCTATGGGGTCAGGGACTACTGTAAAGGACGTAGAAGAACTCTTGAACCATTATAAGGCAACAAAGAGCATGTTAAGGAAAATAAGGAAGAACAAGAAGCTCTTGCAGAGGTTGGCCGAGAGGTTTGAGTAATGTTAGACGTCATAGCAGCAAAGCTCTTCGGATTTTTGGCCAATAAGGGAATAAAGAGGCTAATAGCGAAGATCTTAGAGAAGAAAGGAGGATTGGGACTAAAGGTAAGGATAAAACTAACCAAGGCTTTAGACAAGACGTGGTTAACACTAAGGAGGCTTATATGCAATGCCCAGTGCTGGATCATAACTTACGATTACATCATAACAGACATACAGAAAGAGATGATAAAGGCTGGTGTAAAGGGTTTAAAGGAAATAAGGAGATGAGGTCAAGCTGCTTGATCTTAATGAGGAGACTTCTGCTTCTGATCCTAAGAGAGCACCGGTTGGTCGGTAAGGAAAGACAAATTAAGAGGGCTTTAGGTTAACCTAAAACGGCGGGAGTCGTGGCTGTCCAGATGTATTGTGATCAATGTGCAATGGGCCTCCCCGGAGGCTGTACCAAGTTCGGAGTTTGTGGAAAGGACCCGAGCCTCCAAGCATTGCAAGAGGCCTTGATATACGGCTTGAAGGGGGTTGCCGCTTACTATTACCATGCCCAAGAGCTGGGCTATAACGACAAGGAAATAGACGAGTTCATGGCAAAGTCTCTGTACACCACCCTCACAAACGTTAACTTCAACAAGGAACACTTCATAAACTTCATACTCGAGGAAGGCAAGATAATGCTGAAGGCTATGGAGCTATTGGACAAAGCTTACGTGGAGACCTTCGGACAGCCAGAACCCGTTGAAGTTCCTTGGGACAGCACTGACGAGGCTCACGGAATAATAGTGACTGGTCACGGCTACAAGGACCTCTACGACCTACTCAAGCAAATAAGGGAGATGGGACTCGAGAACGAGATAAGGGTCTACACCCATTCGGAGATGCTTCCAGCCTTCTCTTACCCCAAGATGAGGGAGTTCCCAAGCCTTTATGCTAACCTAGGGAAGAGCTGGTTCGACCAGAGGCAGCTCTTCAGCGAGTTCCCCGGAGTAATACTGGGTACTTCCAACTGCGTAGTTCCTCCCCTGCCCAAGTACGCGGACAGGATGTACACCACAAGCGTTGCCGGCTTGGAAGGCGTAAAGCACGTAGAAGGCGATTACACTGAGCTAATAAAGCACGCATTGAAGACTCCGAAGCTAAAGAAGGTGGACAGCGGCAAGAAGCTCATAACCGGCTTCCACCACAAGAACTTGCCCTACGACAAGATCATAGAGCTAATAAATGAGGGCAAGATAAGTAAGATATTCGTAGTGGGCGGCTGTGACCAGCCCAACCCCAAGATGAGCTACTACACCAAGCTGGTCCAAATGCTACCGAAGGATACTCTGGTGCTCACCGCCGGCTGTGAGAAGTACAGGATAAACCACTTGGACTTGGGAACCATTGAGGGCATACCGAGGCTAATAGACTTCGGCCAGTGCAACAACACCTACTCCATAATAATGACTGCTGCAGAGCTGGCCAAGAGGATGGGCAAGGACTTGAACGAGCTGCCAGTAAGGCTAGTAATAAGCTGGATGGAGCAGAAGGCGGTTGGAATACTGTATACCCTGCTGTACTTGGGCATAAAGGGGATCTACCTAGGGCCCGTACCGCCGAGGTTCTTGAAGCAAGAGCACTTGAAGTGGCTACAAGAGGAGTTCGACCTAAGGCTAATATCCGAGCCCGAAAAGGACTTGAAGGAACTCTTGGCCTAAAACCCTCTTTTTCTTCTTTATGCCCTTAATTATTGGGATAAGGGTTTGAAACCGTCCGAAGTGGCTAAGGGCTTGGGCTTCATAGCCTTTGGCCTAACGTGGCTCGTTAGCTCGAATCCCGTAGTAGCGTTATTTGTAGGCTATGGGACCTACTTGGTGGCCAAGGGTTTGTTGAGTGAGAGCGATGAGGGCAAGTAACGCCATTACCGTCTTGAGCGGCATCCTGTTCATATTGAGCGGGATAGTGGTATTAG
>JALWJF010000123.1 GCA_027081755.1 Desulfurococcales archaeon
TGGCTCAAGCGGATAAGACAGAGGAGGAGATGATCCAGTCCAAGTCCACAGCCTCTTGCCCTCAGAACCCCCTAACGATAATAGAGGGGATATTGAACTCACAGAGCACATTGGAGGTTGCTAAGTATAGGAAAGAGGCACAAAAGTATGGCGGCTTAGAAGGAGTGGTCAAATGTTTAATAAATAAGATAATAGAGCAAATAGACCAGAATTATAGGAAGTTCAGAGCGGAACTCATAAACTCAATAAACGAGGAGAAAGCGCAGTTGAAGGAGTACGAGGAACTGGTGAAATACTTGGGCCTGTCCTAAGGTGGAACGTTGAGCAAGGTCTTTCACTACCAGAAGGAAATAATAAAGATGCTCGGAAAGATTAGGATAAAGAGGAGGCACAAGGTCCTAGCGAAGAGATATGGCTACTTACCATACATGATAGCGCGCTACGAGGAGATGCTGGGCGATCCCTTACCTCTGCTTAAGGCTTTTGAAAAGGAGCCGAACGACGCTATAAGGTGTAACTTCCTAAAGACCGGATGTCACGACTTGAAGAGGAGGCTCGAGGGAAGGGGCTTCGTCTTGAAGCAAGTGCCTTGGTCCCCACACGCCTTCGAGGTATTAGAGCAGCCGTTCTCTATTTCTTCGACGCCGGAGCACTTGGACGGCTGGTTCTTCATCCAAGATAAGGCCTCAACATTGCCTCCTTTAGTGCTGGACCCAAAACCCTTCCAGAGGGTGGCCGACCTAGCGTCAGCTCCCGGCGGGAAGGCCACGTACATAGCACAACTAATGGGGAACTCGGGAGAGCTGTACTTATTCGAGAGGAGGAAGGACAGGGCGAAAGCATTAATGAGTAACCTCGAGAGGATGGAAGTTCTGAATGCTATAGTGCTAATTGAGGACGCCTACAATGCTCCAAAATATGGCCCTTTCGACAAGGCTTTGCTCGACGCCCCTTGTACAGGGGAAGGGGTAATAGCTAGGGACCCCTCTAGGAAGACCTCTAGAACTCCCAAAGACTTGGCCCTGATGCACAAGGTTCAAGTCGTCCTATTGAACAAAGCGCTGGACTCCGTAAAGAGAGGAGGAGAAGTCGTCTACAGCACTTGCTCCATAGCTCCCGAAGAGAACGAGATGGTCATAGATGCTGTTCTGAAGAGCAGAGAGGACGTAGAGGTATTGGATGGTGAGGAGGCGGGCAGTCCGGGAATAACGGAGTACTTCGGTTTCGAATTCCCCTTCGCGACCAAGTGTAGGAGGCTCTGGCCCCACGTGCACGGCTCGGAAGGCTTCTTTGTATGTAGGCTAAAAAGGGTTTAATCCAAGCCCAGTATCTTCCTCAAGCTGACCCAGTAAGGGGGATAAGCTATCCCCTTTTCCGTAACTATTGCTGTCACCAGCTCTGGAGGCGTGATATCGAAGGCCGGATTCAGTACTTCCACATCTGGCACTGTGACATAGACCTTGTGGTAGGGATAGGGACACGTTCTGACCTCCTCGGGCTTCCTCTGCTCTATCACCAGCTGGTCCAATGTGGTCTTTGGGTCTATGGTTGAGGTGGGCGCGACCGTATAGAAGGGTACGTTGTGATATTTTGCCATTATCGCTATTTGATAAGTCCCTATCTTATTCGCGAAGTGTCCACTCAGCAATATCCTATCGGCCCCCAAGAATACCTTATCAACCAAGCCCTTACTCATTACATAGCCAACCATTGTATCACTTATGAGCTTAACCGGTATTCCATCCCTCTTGAGCTCCCAGACGGTAAGCCTAGCACCTTGGTCAACGGGCCTGGTTTCGGTTGCAATTACTTTTACCTCCTTGCCCTCCTCCCAAGCGGCCCTAATCACGCCCAAAGCTGTGCCATAGCCAGCAGTTGCTAAGGAGCCGGTGTTGCAGTGAGTTAAGATGGTGTCCCCGTGCTCCACGAGCTTCGCCCCTATCTTACCCATCTTTATGTTCATCTCTATGTCCTCCTTCTGTATGGCCTTAGCCTCTTCTACAACAGCGCGCTTAACCTCTTCTGCGTCCCCCTTTTCCTTCGCTACTTCCTCAGCCTTCTTCATCACCCTATCTAACGCCCAAAAGAGGTTTACTGCAGTGGGGCGCGTCTTGCTTAACACTTCCTTAGCTTCCCTAAGCTCTTTCATTAGGCCCTCTAGATCGTTCCCGGGATAGTGTAAGGCCGCTAGGGCCATGCCGAAGGCTGCAGCAACCCCTATTGCTGGAGCGCCCCTTATCTCCATGTCCTTTATCGCTTGGGCCAACCTCCTATAGTCCTTTGTCTTCCTCCATATCTCTTCCCAAGGTATGAACCTAGTATCCAACCAAGTGACCTCTTCGCCCACCAAGTCAACCGGCTTGAGTATCTCCAAGGAGCGTTCCCGCTTCCAAAGCGTTGGTGGGACCTTAGTGCCTTTCCTTCAAGCTCTCATAGGTAACCAGAGCTAAGGCCATTAGTATTAGTAACGCTCCCACGCTCTCCAAAAGGCCCAACCTCTCCTCCAAGGTGAAGTAGGCCAATATTAGCGTCAGCAGTGGTAAGGCATTAATGTATACGCCGGCCTTGGAAGCTCCAACGAGTTTCACCGAATAGAGCCACAGAAAGTAGGCCAGGAAGCCGGGCACTAAAGAAA
>JALWJF010000124.1 GCA_027081755.1 Desulfurococcales archaeon
TGTAAAGGAAGAGCGTGGAGACCTAAAAGCAGTTGGTTCCATAGAACAAAGGACATGTTAAGCCATCAGTCCCGTTCGCTTTAGAGAGTTGAATCTCGCTCAGCAAGGTGAAGCAAAATACCAGTCAAAAGAAGTTCGCAGCGACGCTCAAGATCGATGGATGAGACGGATTTTTCACTCATAAAGCTCGAGGCACTAAGGCTATGAATGGTTGTCTTAGAAGATAAAACGGCCTAGAAGAGCTCATTGAGTTATGAGCGAATATAACCTCCGGAAAACGCCTTGCTAGCAACAGCTACGGAGCATCACAACATAGACTTCGAGGTGTTATTCCAATTAAACGTAATACCTTAGGCATTTAAGGTTCAAAACATGCTTCAGTCGTGACCAAAAGGTTGAAGGGTTGAACGGGCTTTATTCGAAATAAAAAAGACTCACTTCTTCCTTTGGTCGAGGAAAACTTGGAGCTTGTAGCCCTTCCACACGCTCTCTCCGGGCCTTATCCACTTGATCTCTATGTCCTCCGGCTGGAGCCCTAGCTCCCTTGCAATGATCTCCCTCGCCATCTTGTCGTACTCTGGTGGTGGCGGTACGGGTTTCCTCGTCTCTATCTGTATCTTGAGCTTGTCCATGTTGTCGTCGTACACGATAATGTTGTAGGCCCCGGTAGTGTCGGGTATCTGGCTCACCGCGTTCTCTACCACTATCGGGAACAGCAGCTTGCCCTTCACCTTGAACATCCACTCCACTCTGCCCGGTATCAGCTCGGCAAACCTACAGTGGGTTATTCCTAGCTCCGGAGTGGGCTCACAGATGAACTCGTTCTTGACGTAGTCGCCCAAGCTGTACCTTATCAATGGCATGGTGTAGTGGGTTAGCAAAGTAGCTATCAGCTCTCCCCTCTCGCCTTGACCAGCAGGCTCTCCCTCTGGCCTCTCAGAGTAGCTTCCCGGAGCCACTATGTCGAAGATTTGGGTGTCTTCCCAGAAGACCAAGGTACCGGGGGCGTCTGGGGGCTCTATGGCCATGTGACCATCTGTGGTGCCCCAGACGCTTAGCACCTTCTCAACGTTCGGGTGGACCTCCATCAGCTTCTTCTTGGTGTTTTCGGCAGCGGCTCCTCCGTGTAGAAGGAGCACCTTGAAGGGAGTTACCCAGCCTTCAAGCTTGGCTTGTTCGCCTATCCAGCGGTGGAGCCAAGGTGTAGTAGCGAAGACATCAACCTTCCAGAGCTTCATTATGAGCATGTGCCTCTCTTTCCAAGTGAAGAATGTCTCTCCTCCTCCAGCTATTGCTGTGGCTCCGCACCTCCACATAGCAGTTTCGACTAGAGGCGGACCCCAGCTGTAGAAACCGCTCATGTTTAGGTAGTTTGCATAAACCACTCCGGGCTTTACGCCAGCAAAGGTCCAGAGGTACCTAGCTTGTTGTTCTTCAAAATAGTCCAGCTCAACCCTTCCCCAGCCTTGGAATGTGGGCATTCCGGTGCTTCCGGAAGTGGCTCCCACGAAGTGGATGTACTTAGCGAGCTCGGGAACCATTATGGTTCCGTAGGGCGGGTTCTTCTGGAGGTCGGCCCTCAAGTCCTTCTTGGTTAGGATGGGTATCCTGGTCACGTCTTGCCAAGTCTTTATCATGTCCGGGTGGAAGCCCTTACTCTTCCAGAACTTGTGGTAGAACTCGCTGTGCTCCCAGGCCCACCTAACTATGGCCTTTAGCCTCTGGGTCTTTATCTTCTCCAACTCCTCTCTGGGCATCCTCATTATCTTGGGGTTCCAGAGGATTTCGTCCCTCTTGGGAGGGTAATCGGTCCTAATGAAGCCCTCCTCCCTGAACTGCCTCCCGTACTCCAAGTATGCTCCTAGGGGAGTGGCTCTCGTAAACATTGCTCTCCTCCGAGGCTAGAGCTGGGAGAAGCTATATACCTTTAATGTGTGTATAGACATGCCCTTGGACTTACCTAGCCTTGAGTTTATTCATTAACACGTCCTCGAGGGCGTTCATCGCTGGTGTGTAATAGCCTACAAGCCTTAGGTCTCCAGACTTCCTTAGGAGAGTCACGTTCTTTTCGGCTCCGGCATGGGCCAAGAAGTTCCTAGCCACTTCATCTTTGTGCTTGTCCATCGTAGCTCTGAAGGCTACCCACCATAACAAGGCTTCTTCTATACCATCCTCCGATGCGACTAATCCATAAGGAACGACTTTGTCCTTTACCATTATGTCCAATAGCTCTCCTAAGTAAGTATTTATTTCGTCGTCGCTTAGCCCCTTGAGCCTTTCCTTCAACTTCCCTTCCACTTTTTTCTTAATCACATTCAAGTTAGAACTTATCTCGTGTATTGTGTTAATTGCGTCCAATCTTATTCCCTCTAGGTCCTTCTGGAACGCGTTCCCCAGCTTGCTCTTCTCTATAAGCCATAAAGAGCGTTCGACGGCGCTTAGGTGGGGCTCCAGCTCCTCCAAACTCCTGAAATTGACTAGGAAGACCTTATCCAAGAGGAAGTGCTCAGTATTAGAGAACTCTCTTGCAAAGGAATACAAGGACTTGTAAGCGGCTAATGCAAAGGATGCCTCGGGGTAAACGGTTACCTTGTGTAAGACCTTATCTTCCAT
>JALWJF010000125.1 GCA_027081755.1 Desulfurococcales archaeon
TGTAACGTGTAACAAGTCTAGCGTCTTCAGCTTTAAGGCTCCAGAGTATTCTATTGCTAAGCTAAAAGCTTCGTTCAAGTCCACGTCTTTTAGTTCCGATCCCGTGGTCTCAATAGAGTATTCCACCAAAGCTTCTAGCTCTAGTCCTTGTGAGCCGGGATCCTCGAAAAGACTGAATATAACTCGAGGATCACCAATTTCGAAATAGTCCTCTTATCTAGTGAGTTTGCCAGTTTCAGCGCTTTCTCGTGCAGCGAGTCCTTTTAGTTTATGTATGAGACGATTACGTTGGTGTCTAGGTAAGTCATTCCCTATTCTCCTCGACGTCTTTAGCTGTAGGCAAGGCATACGGTATTCCTTCCCTCTTGAACCTCTCCACTATTTCCTTCACCTTTCTTTTCCTGTCCACATCTTTCTTCATTCTCTTTATGCCTAACGTTATCAGCTTGACGAGCGCTTGGTTCCTGCTCTTAGCTAACCCCAGCTCGACCATCTCGTCCGCAAAGCGTATCGCCTCTTCATCGATCTTCACCGTAACCGTCCTTGAGGTCAATAGGTACACCCTCTTGGTATAACTAATTCATCATGTAATAAGCACTAAGGTTTTGTTCTATATCGAACGCTTCTTCTGTATCAGTCTGTTCTTTGCCTCAGGAGCAAACTAAGAAAAGGCTCTAGTCGCTTTGGCTTGGACAGACTTTTAATCGCTCTCATACTTCAACTGCCACAAAAGGATTGGGAAACAAAGGGTTGGGGAAGGTGAAGGTTAGGGAGCGAGCCCTCTGGTGGTTGCAGACGGCAGAGAGGGATTTGGAGAGGGCAAAAAGGTCATTGGAGGTTGATGATAGAGCTGCTTCAACGTTCTGGTCCCAACAAGCTGCTGAGAAGGCTCTCAAGGCGCTGTTGTTAGCGATAAAGGGCTGGTTCCCAAAGACTCATAGTTTAAGAAGGCTCTTGGAAGAGTTAGGTCTTGATCTTGGCGAAGTGGATGAACTGGCCGAATTGACCGCTTACTACTATATATCTCGCTATCCCGATGCCCTAGAAGGTGTCCCCGACGAGTCGATCTCGAGGAGTACAGCGGAGAGAGCAGTCAAGCTCGCTTCAGAGGTTGTTAGAAGAGCGAAGGAGATTATGGGAGAACTCGCTGAAGAGGATAAAGGAATGGGTTAAGGAACTCGTCGGAGAGTTAAAGAAGAAGGGGATAGAGGTTGAGAAGGTCATCTTATTTGGAAGCTACGCAAGAGGAGACTTCTCTGAAGGCAGCGATGTTGACCTAATAGTTGTGTCCAGCGACTGGGCGAAGATAGAGCCTCTGGAAAGGTTAAAGATATTGTACAGAATTTGGGATAAACCAATTGATGCTAACTTCTTAGCTTATACACCGGAGGAGTTCAAAAGGAAAGTAAATGAAAGCGTCGTTTTAATGGATGCGAGCAAGTACTGGAAGGTTATTTATGAGAGAGAATCAAGGACAAAGGAATCTTAGTTCATTCATGTAACTCTACAGTGTACACATTATTGCTTCCGTTAAACACGTTCCATTTTCAACTTTATATCTCACATTTACCCTCCCGAGTTTCGCTTAGGGGTTATTCGGATTACCTTTTTATTAGACGACTTACCGTAAGTGATAGTGGAGAGACCCTCCTTATGGTCTAATAGCCCCAAGTCCCTTGACAGCACTTCACTATCCAAGTTTCAAGTCCGGACTACGCTTAACGACTTCCTTGTATGGGCTTCGTAGGAGGCTAATTCTTGCATTCGAGTCCGAGTAACTAATACCTCCAAAGGTTCTTGGATTAAAGCTATGTGCGAGCTATTGTCTCACGCTATTCCTCTCGATTTTCTCTTCCACTGCCCTCAACGAGTCTCTCTACTTCCTCTATAGCATCCTCTACATGTTCCTTGCTACACAATCCCTCATAGAAGCAAATATGCATACTATTTCCCGCATTCCATGCACTACTGACCCAATTTCCCCAGCTCTTTACGCATAACCAAAGTGTATTCCCACAGATCCCTATGACTAGTAAGTCTCTTGCCTTCACTCCAAGCAGCATAAGCCTTTACCGCTAAAGCAGCAGAGCCCCAAACCTTTTCTGCAGCTTATCTCACATTACCCTTCTCAAGTTCCTCGCGGGCTTGATCGAGAAGTTCTCGTGCTGCCTTGACGTATTCTAATGCCCTCTTCGGCGGATCCCAAATCCCGTATAACGGGGTTAATAAGGTACTCCTCCAACCCCATGCCTTGTTTCTCTGCTTTCGCGCAGAGGCGTTGAGCTATGTTGCTGGGTATGCGAATGACCTCAGACGAGGCCAAGGTCTTAAGGCCCACATCAACTTAGAATAATTGCCTTAAAGGTGCTGGTTCTTTCTGAGGTTTACTCGTAGAGTAGAATAGCGAAATGACCTCGAATACCGAAATTACGTTTTGGAGATTTATTCCCCAAAGGCTTCAAAATATGGTTTAAGGTAAAACATGTAAAAGGAAGAGCGTGGAGACCTAAAAGCAGTTGGTTCCATAGAACAAAGGACATGTTAAGCCATCAGTCCCGTTCGCTTTAGAGAGTTGAATCTCGCTCAGCAAGGTGAAGCAAAATACCAGTCAAA
>JALWJF010000126.1 GCA_027081755.1 Desulfurococcales archaeon
AGATAATTATAGATCACGACCTGTTTGGAAACTTGTTAAGCTATTAAAGGATGTGGGGATAGAGAGAATTAGTTTTCATTTAATATTTCTTCAAAGGAAGAGCAGTTCCTGCACCTTAAACATACCAGAGCTTAAAGAGTATTATGAAAGCGTTACAGTGTTAGGGTTAAAGGACGTACATAATTTATTACGAGAAACATCCCCAACCTAAGGAATAATCTCTTTGGCCATCTACATAGAAGTAATATCCATTCAATGTCGAAAGCCTAAAGCTCAAAAACTCGCATATAAGATTAATACTTCTATCGATAAAAGCTGAGAGAGTCCTCATGTTTTCAGGTTTACTTACTTGAATGAATAATATTTTAGTATCAAAATTATGTCGACTTTGATACTCTTATCGTTGAGGTATTTCCACAGATCACTATAGACTGATGAATAGGTATATCTTGAACCTTTTTGTGCTCCCTCGTTATTGCTCTGTTTTCTCATGGCTATCTTATTAACCAGTTTTAGTAACTCGGACGTCTAGCCTAGTGTTCCTCCTATGAAGCTCCTCCCATAGGTTGTTCATGTCTATAGGCAGGTAGACCTTGTAGAGTTTGTGTTCCCTAACAATTCCACGCCTCTTAATAGGTATTGTCTTCATGATCATCAGGTAGTCTTCTACAGTCGCCGAATCACTGCAAAAAGACGCCTGAGTTATTTAAAAAATTGAGAAGAGATCCTGTCCAAGCGGGCTTGAGCTGATGATGTTTCATTCCTAACTAATACTATTAGGGTATATTATGGTGTGTATGCAACTTGGACTTGTATCTTTGATGCGGATATGTATCTATAGGAGGTGATAGCAAGTGAAGGTTATGGTTATCAGCGACCTGCACTATGATAGGAGGGTATACAAGGGTGTTGATGAGAGCAGAGCTTGGGATTGGCTACTATCTGTTATAGACAATCACAGACCTGACCTGCTGATCAGCCTTGGTGATTGGGCGAAGCTATTAGTAAAGAGGAGCTCTATGAGCTGTTGAAGAAGGTATGCGTATGGTCTATTCATGGCAACCACGAGAACCCTTGAAGTGCTTAAGAAGATATATAACGTGTTATCGGGTAGGTATGAGCCTGTATTAATGGAGGATGGTGAGGTCAGGGAGTCCAGTGGCTTAAGGTTTGGGTTATAAACGGCATTATTGCTCTTAGAAGAGAGAAGAGGGATATTCCTAGGAAGAAGCCTGAGGAGTTTTATTGAGATCCTCGTGGAATACTTAGTTAAGTGCGAGCTCGGAGAGTCATCGGTTAAACTCATCTACTCGCGTAATCCTAGAGTAACGCTTAACAAGTACTACAGGCATGAACAAGCAAAAATAATACCTTGATATTGCTTAAGACCAATACTTTTATCAATCTAATGAAGCATATTCTATAGTGGGTGCTGTAGAGTTCATGTCAGTCTTAGCAGTTACAAGGGTTGGTAAATACTATAGAACAACTATTTCACGTGAAGTACGTAAGCCTCTCAATATACGTGAGCACGATGAAATAGAGTGGATATTTGAGAATAATAAAATAGTTATTAGAAAGATAGGTACTCTCCCTATAGCTATGAACACTTTCTTATAGGTGTGGAAGCATGCTAGCTAAAACCTTAGCCGAAACAAATATACCTTTAAACGAGCTTAACAATGTAGCAAAGAAAGAGGCCGGATTTATAAGAGTTCCCAAGCTTAGTAACCTACATCCGTATCTTGCCAGGAGACCAACAGCTACAGCCCGAGTTCTTACGTTAGCGGCTGTTCTTCCTGAGAATGCCCCTTTGAATGAGCTCGTTCATGCTATTGGACTTGATAAAGTACATTCTGTACCTTACGGTGTCCTATATCTCGTGAATCCTGATAGGAAATACGTAGCAGAGCTTGTTAGAAAGTATACAGGTAAGGAACCCGAGGACATAATTGTCGTAGATCCTATGGCTGGTGGAGGCTCTATCCCCCTAGAAGCCTTGAGATTAGGATTTCATACAATAGCAATGGAATACAATCCTGTTGCATACCTAATTCTAAAAGCGACTCTCGAATACCCTGCTAAATATGGAAGAAAGCTCTATGAAGATGTTAAGAAGGAGGTTGAAAAACTAATAGATTGGGTGCGAAGGGAGTTAAGCCCGTACTACGCACCAGACGCGTACAACTACATTGTAGCTAGAGGGTACCGATGCCCAAACCCTAAGTGCGGAGAACTAATACCTATAATCCACAGCACAAAACTTGGAAAAAAAGGTCCCTATATAGAGCTTAAGATAGACAAGAACAACAAGACATTCACCGTAGAAATATCACATCGTGAAACAACGTTTGAAAGACTTAGATGTCCATACTGCGGAACCCCAATAAGTAAAGACGTAGCATTAAAAACATGGGTTCAGAAACATAAAGAACTATTAGAAATAGCATTGAGAGGCGATGTCGAGAAAGCTGGAGAGAAGATCAACGAGCTACTAGAAACACATATAATACTAGTAAAGCACACCCCCCAGGGCACTAAACCAGCAGGAAAAGAGGATAGAGAAACTTTTATTAGCGCACACCTAGACTTA
>JALWJF010000127.1 GCA_027081755.1 Desulfurococcales archaeon
TAAGACGATAGAAATTGTTGGAAGGGTAAGAAATGATTATGGATGTTAACGAATCACTTAAAATCATGCTTCTATGTGGGTGCTAAGGTCATGAGTTTAGAAAGTAAGAAGATAATTATCTTGGGAGTTGACTGCCTTGACTATAATCTTATTCGCAAATGGAGACTAGACCATTATATGTTAGGTAGCTTTGGGTATCACTTCGTTGGGCTAGACCTGTATACACCGGTGATTTGGGCTAAGTTCTTAACGGGTATTGATGTAACGAAGCATGGATTTACCTCAAAGAGATTGTCATTAATCAAGAGGATTAAAACCCTTTACTATATGCGGTATCTTCTTTACTTTTTCAAAGGGGTAATTAATAATTTACATCATTATGGCGATAAGTGCATCAGTAAGGTAAATGGTATATCGCTATTTGATGTAAAGAACATAGTTTCCAAGTTCATAAAATTGGACAACTATAATAGATTAAGCCTACATGAAAGAATGACGCTAAAGTTACTTATAAAAGCAGCGTATTCCGAGCGTCTTCCTAGGAAGTTCATGAATAGGACATTTGTATATGAAGCTATAAATAGGGGGCTTAGGACCCTACTCATAGAGTTTCCACCGATAAATGATAATATATACTCAATAGTTAGGAATGCGTTATACTTCTATATCGGTACATCTCCGAATGAACGCCAGGTTTTTCTTGACTATGTTTGGAAAATAACAGATACCACCTTAGACATTTTGTTGAAAAACTTTGACAATTACGATGTTATAATGTGGTATACACCCGTAATCGACATAGCATCACATATGTTTTATAGACCCAAGAACCTTGCATATATGATCAGATTATACACTGTATACAAGAGACTAGGTAAGAAAATCGAGAAAATAGTCTCGGAAATAAATGACGATGCCATAATACTTATAGCGAGCGATCATGGATATAACCCGGTAAGACAAGATCATAGTCATTTCGGTTATTGGAGCATAAACGCGAAAATAATGAGAAAACTAAGAACTGTGCTGGACTTTTCGCCATTAATAAAACACTATATTTCGATAATACATAGGTGAATACAGTGAGAGTTTTCATAATTATTCACACTACTACGCCTGGCGGCGTACAAAGAGTTGGAATATATGAGGCTTCATTCCTCAAGAAATTCAATAGTGAGGCTGTCCTATTATCAATTATAAAACCTAAGCTGAGGGAATGGGAATTACTCCAAAGGTTGAAAATTAGGCCAGTATACTTAGCAAAAAATGAATTTCTAGGGAGAACGCTATACACATTATTATTAAATGTGGTACCAATAAGCGTGGATAGTACCGAGCCTGATATTGTTATTGCACATAATATTCCTGGGGGCCAAGTTTCGCTAAATTTAAGAAGATATTATAAGAAACATTTCCCTATAGTATTTTATCTTCATGATCCAATGATCTACCCAATTTCAGGTTCATTCTACGATATAGTTGCATCCCGCTTTCCATCTGTACTGCTACGTATAGAAGAAAAACTCATACAGGAATCCGATGTTGTGTTAGTCAACAGCAGAAGAGCTTTGGTCAAACTTTTTAAGTTTCATAGAACAAGATCAATGTTCGAAGGCAAGGTCGTTGTGCTCTATCCAACAATGAATATGCCTATATCTGAACATAAGATCAAAAAAAGTAAAGACCATTACTTACTCATAGTAGGGAGGATCGATCACGAGGCTTTCTTCAATCTGTATAAAATAGTGGAAAAAATTGATATACCGCTCGTTATTGCGGGCTCGTATCATCCATATAATATGAATTCTAGGAGAATAATCCAATTATTTCTCAATTTGAAAAGAAAGGGAAAAGAGATTAGATTTGTATTTAATCCATCAGATGATGAGCTACTCAAACTATACAGAAGTGCTTTACTCTTTGTATATCCGGGCCACGAGAATTTTAACATGAGCGCTTTAGAGGCTATGTCAGCTGGATGTCCTACCCTTATTGCTGATTCTTCTGGCGTATGTGAAATACTGCCGGAAAGTCTAAGAGAATATTTATGTTTACCAAAAGATGACATAGATGCGTGGATAGCGAGAATACTCGAAATAATACAGAACGATGGATCTTATCGTTTAGGTAAGAGGTTATGGAAAATAACCCAAAAGTACAATGTACATACCCATATGAGCCGACTAATTGAAATCCTAAAAAGGATTGAATAGAGGTAGCACTATGAAGAAGTTTTACAAAGATTATGATGAGTCGTATTATACTGAGAGGAAATACTATTCTAAAAAACATGTCATAAAATATGTAAAGTTCCTGTTAAAGAATAAAGAAGACATAAAATGGCTGGATATAGGGTGTGGCTTGGGGTATTTGATTAAGGAAGCTATAGAAGAGGGTATTGATGCTTATGGTATCGAAGTCTCCAATTATGCCTTAAAAAACGCCATAATCAGGGAACGGGTAAAGTTCGGCTCAATAACAGATATACCCTTTGAAGACGATTACTTCGACATAGTTTCAGCTTTTGACATTCTTGAACACATACATCCAAAAGATACATTCAAAGCTCTTTCTGAAATCCGTAGAGTGTTGAGATCTAGAGGGGCTTTCATAATGACCACGCCTAATCCTTGCTCTATTGGCGATTGGATCTATGATCTTACACACATAAATGTACGACCCCCCGGATACTGGAAGCGAATCCTAGAGAAATATGGTTTTAAAGTTAAGTTGCATTACATTCCTTCTTTCTTGAAATATTATGTGTCTGCAAGGCCACACTTCTTACATAAACTCTTGTCATTGATACCTGAAAACCTCGAATTTAAAATAGAAGAGCCGCTAAGGTACATTGCAGGCTGGATCTTTAGCAGGAGAGGTAGAATCTATATTTTCGCATCAAAGACGGTGTAATAATTATGGTGGGTAAAAACATTAGATCGAAGATAATTGTTGATATGGTATTTCTATTGCTATTATTGATGCTTAGTATGCTTTACTTTCATAAGGTGGTATTCAATGATTTCGTCCTTGTCCATGGCGATCTAAGATTTGCCCTAACTGCATGGCAGCACTTAACTTATCATTTAAAAAGTGTATACATTCATGCGCCTAAAATGCCCATATTGCTTTTAGTTTACATTTTGAGCTTTGTCCTTGGAGATATAGTAGCTCTCAAGTTTAGTATTATACTAGTATTATTCGTTGCTTCTTCATTTGTCTATTTCGCGAACAAGTACTTCATTACAGAAATTAGTAGCGATACAAAACCATGGAAGATAGCATTATCATCGTTCATCGGTACAATGATATTCATGTTCAATCCTTGGACTATAAATAAAATACATCACCATTATTGGCTTGTCCTATCACTTACAAGCTCATATTTATTGTTAGCCGAAATAGACAAATCAGTAAATCATAAACCTACGGTGCTTGATGCACTAATAATCTCATTATTAGCCATGTTTGTTGCAACACAAGTACAGGGGCTAATAATTTACTTAGGTTTCCTGCTGGCATTATACATAGGATTGTTCATGATAATCGATAAAAAGAACTTCGTAAATAAGGTATGTAACAAAAGGATTCTTGTCATTACAATAATAGTAGCGATTATGAATCTTTTCTGGATTTTACCTCAATTATCAGTGTTACTAATCGGTATAACTAAACCTGGAAGCTACGGTATTGTAGTAGAAAATGTTGATACATTATCGCGAAGAGCATCGTTACTCAACGTATTTAGGGCTTCCAGCCAGTGGATATGGGGAGGATATGGACACTTAGCTACTACTCACTATGCGTTGATCGTTAATGGAATAGATGTTTGGAGATTGGCCTCTTTATTGCCAGCTGTTCTTGTCGGGGTATCCATGCTAGTGATCCTAAAGAAGTATACATTGAAGACCAGTATACGTTACATCATATATTTTGCCTCTCTGTTTGTATTATCAATTACACTCTCGACGGGTTCTTATTACCCCATAATTGGAGACCTTTATAAATGGGTTTTCCTAAATGCACCCTTTGGGTGGATCATCAGAGATCCTTATAAAAATGTTGGATTAGTCATAATTTCTATTAGCATCTTTATTTCGATCCTAGTACATGCTATGTTAGGAAAAGCCAAGAGCTCATCGTTCACATCGGCAAAAGCTTTGCTCCTCTTATTCATAATTGCATTAAGCTTAATATGGGGCTGGCCTGCACTAACTGGTGATTTGAATGGCCATCTTAAGCCGTTGATTTATCCCGAAGACCTTGAAGAAACTATCAATTATTTAAGAACAAATTTTGACTACCGATCTAATATTTTGTGGTACCCATTAGAAGTGGATAAAGCTGATCTCGCGTATGAGGATGTTCCGCAGCTTAGCACGAGCAACCTAAATGTCTTTACTGTATCGAATTATCAGTTAGCTAGGTTTATTGAGAGTTGTTTAGAGGATCAACATGTTAATGATCTAATACAACTACTAAAAACTTTAAGCACTAAGTATGTGATAGCGAGGCATGATGTTATTGAAAGCAGAGAGAAAGAGCGATTGTTAACAGATATAGAGCTTCTTGAAAACGCATTGAAACCCTTCAAGAAAATTAAGTTTGGTAATTTTACGATCTACGAGCTCCCGCATATATATGAAAATATTAGAATATATCCGAGTATTGTTTATAGCTTATCTCCAGATTTAAGGAAGGACTTCATGTTTAATGATACTGTAAGTTTCATCTTTCCGGTTAATAATAGTGTTTACTTTATCTGTCCTTACTATTTCAATTCACCTTTCAAAGATTACTTATTAAAACTATCAAGTCCGCACTATAATCCTAGCAAGTATTGGTCTCTAGGTTCCTTGTATGGTGGATGGCTTAAAGACTTTAACCGATATCTTATGATGTATGGGCTAGAAAACTGGCAATCTGACTTTGGCTACGGGCTGGTCTTCACATCTGGCTCGAAAATTGTACCTAGCAATGTAGAGCTTTCGAGAAAAGTTCTCCTGGTGTCATACGATTTTAACTCGGTGAGTGATCTAAGGGGGTGGCAAGCGTATACGCCGAGAATACAGTTTAAAGCCATTCAAGAGCTTCGTTTGAGTAATGGGGCTTTGGAAGCATTACTACTAAATTCTACATGGGGATGGAAAAAGATTAATTCTCCTCTAATACCCGTGGATCCAACTCATGTATATAGATTTGTCATTAGAATTCGTGGTATCCATGCACATGGAGTTCATGTTAAGATTGCTGAGTTTGATTCTCATAGGAAAGTGATCGATATTAAGTATGTTGAAGGCGTTGGTGACGGGACTTTTAATTGGAGACAAGTTATATTCGACTATGTGCCTAGTAGTCGTAGGGTTAGGTATGTTCAGCTTCAGATCTGGCATGGCTATTTGACGGACAAGCCTTTACCCAACATCATTATGATTGACTATGTTAGGGTTTATGATGTTACTAAGTATGCTAAGCACGTCACTCTTGATATCCCTTTCAGTGTTCCTAAAGCTGACAGCTATAGAATCTTTATTCGCTATTTCGAGAACCAGAAAGGTGGTGCTATAAAGGTCTATCTGGATAGGAAGCTAATGGCTGAAATCAATACGACTAGTCAGTTGAATAGGTTTGTATGGCGAGATCTCGGTATATATAGGTTGGAGTCTGGTAGGCATGTTCTGACTTTGGAGAACGTCTATGGTTTTAATGCTGTTAACGTGTTTGCTATCGTACCTGTTGATGAGTATGAGAGGCTGGTTAAAGAGTTCGAGAGGCTGTTGGAGAATAAGACCATTATCTATCTCTTTGAAGCGGAATCCGATATGTTTAGAAAGAATGCTGAGGTGATTAATGATGTCAATGCTAGTAATGGTGAGGGACTCCTACTGGGTATTGGTGGTTCTGCTTGGCAGAAATTCGAGGTCATTAAAAGCGGATACTATATGCTGGCTATCAGACTTAATGGGAGCGCTGTTGTTGAGCTTGACAATAAAACCTTCAATGCATCGTCTAAAGGACTTGGCTTTGTCTATATAGGCCCGGTCTACCTGTCTAAGGGTATTCATGAGCTAGTGATCAAGCCTAGGGTTTACAAGGTTGCTTCGTGGGCATTCACCAACGAGAGTGATGTTGAGCTGTGGAAGAGGTTTACGCCTGAGAAACAGTTCAAAGCTATCCAAAAAATTGTCTGGGATCGTAAGGATAATGCTCTACAGGTTGAGCTCTACAACTCCACCTGGGGTTGGAAAACTATTAGATCGCCGCTGATACCTGCTGAGTATGGGCATACATATGTCTTCAGGTTTAAGGTAAAGGCTCTTAATGGACACGGAGTTCACTTCAAGATTGTTGAGTACAATGAGAATGGTAGGATCGTTCATGTGACGTATGCTGGTAAAATTGGTGATGGAACCTTCGGTTGGAAGGATATCGAGTACATCTATACGCCTAGGAATGAGTCTGTTGCTTACCTCCAGCTTCAGATCTGGCATGGTCATTTAACAAACAAGCCTCTGCCTAACATCATCTGGGTTAAGGATGTTGAGGTGTACAGGTATAATCCTGTTTACCTCGATGTGGTATGGATCTACTCGGTCAACTCTCCCAGCTCCAGGCCGACCATAGAAGATCTGTTCAAGGTTAGGGAGGAGCCTGCCAAAGTTATTAGCTACGAGCGTATCGACCCAACACTGTGGAAGGCTAAGGTAGCAGCGAAGAAGTCCTTCATGCTCGTTTTTGCAGAGGCTTATGATCCTCTTTGGGAGGCCAGGGTCTATAAAAGCGGTGAGCTAGTTGAAAGGGTGAGGTCTATACCTGTCTATGGTGTTATTAATGGTTTCTGGATTAACGAGACTGGTAACTTGACTATTGTTATTCGTTATGTTCCTCAGGACTGGTTTGAGCTTGGCCTGAAGATCTCTGCCACTACCTTTGCTCTGTGTGTCTTCTACCTTGTATGGGATTGGAGGAGGGGTAGGGGTGACCGGTGGGCCCTGTGGCTTGAGAAACAGATCAAGTCCATACCTAGACATCTGAAAAGAAGTATCTCTATGAGGACTGCTCACGGGTCTTCTTAGGTCTTGCTCTGGTGTTTGTATGTTTGGTCTGGCTCTGTCTTGTTGTGTCTCGGTATTATCTTTATTTGTTCTGGGGGTAGGAAATGTTATGTGGAGGTTTGGTTTGCCTGGTAGACGTTATCATAGGAGTGTGTATGAACTTGTCCGTGAAGCAGCCCTGTCTCTGGGTAGGGATGGCAGGGTGTTCAGCGTTGCTGATGTGATCAGGTATATTCGCGGGAAGTACCCTGATTGCCCGTATAGTGATAACTCGTTTAGGATGCATCTCTTAGGTCTCTCGATAAATAATAGGCATGCCCCTACCCGGTGGCCGAGCCTCTACAAGAGGGCCTTCCTTATACAGGTCAGTAGTTCTAGGTTTAGGCTAGCTAGGCCCGGAGAAGATAGCTTGGAGGATTCTTGGGAAGCTGGGACTGGTGAGGTTGATCTCCGCGGGCTTGAGGAGGTTGGCTATAGCTTGTCTCTGGAAAGAGATCTAGAGGACTACTTGTCGAGGAACCTAGATGTTGTTGAAGAGGGGCTGAGGCTTGTTGAGAGGCAGAAAGACCTTCCCGGCATTGGCAGGCTAGATATACTTGCAAGAGACCGCAGTGGAACCCCCGTCGTTATAGAGCTGAAGGCCGGACAAGCAGACGAGAAAGCCGTCGGACAACTACAAGCATACATGGAATACCTGCGGGAACAAGGCCACAAAAACATAAGAGGGATACTGATAGCGTCCTCATATACCCCGAAAGCAGTGTACGCCGCAAAAGCTGTCAAGAATATAAAGCTAGCACGCTACAAAGTACAATTCAAAATAGAATACATATAAAACCAATAAAGCAAATATGCGATCATATTATTCAGTTCTATCATGATATGGGGGCGCATAAAAAGACTCAATGCATATCCCTCCGATCCGGCACGGTAGTCTTTCGGAAGCCTCTAGAGGCAAGGAAAAAGAAAGCAACAGAAACACATAGTATATTTGATAGTATGAATCTTTGGACAGAACTATCCTCTTTAGATATTTACACACAACAAGTAAAACGCTTATTGAGACAATAGACAACAGACACAGAAATGAAGAAGTAAAAACACTTTAAGGCCAGAAATCCACAATCACGATCCATATAAATATTTTTGAGTTAATACAACATTATATAGAATAGGGGTTCCTTGGATTGATCAAGAAGATAACTAGGTACATATGCGGGTTTTTCGTCTTAGCGATTATTATCTTTCCAATAACCCTCATAGCTGAATATTATAAGGGAGGATTCTACGGTATTGGAATAATGTATCATGACGAAATACTCTCTACAGGTTATTGTAGATCTAATAAGACTCTAAATCCTATGCAGCTAGTGCAGCTAAGAAAATTATTGAATGAATTAATTATCCACAAGTATGATATAATTGGTACAATCAATGGTTTTATCGAAAAATCCTTGTTCCAAGGCAAAGGAAGCTGTATTTTCAACTCGGTAACATACGCTCCAGCACGTAAGAACATCACCTGTAAGTAAGTTACAGGAACATCTAACTTTCTATATCTATACTTTGAGAATCGTAATGGTGGAGAAGATGTAATAGTGATAAAGTTTACGAATTACAAGCAAATTCTCCTCACTCTTTGTATTTTTATATCGCTTTTGCTACCTCTAAGAAAACTGGTCGAATTCCTATTTAAGGATAATGAAGTTAAGAGGGAACATTATATTCTACTTATCGCATTATCATATTCGTCACTAGGTCTTCTTATTAATTTCTTTTCATGGGTGGGCTCAGCGTTTCAGCTAACAAACCTAGCTCTCTTACCTTTGATGATGTCATTTGTTTTGATCGCGTTGCTTTCCATACCAGGTCTTTTAATGTACTTTTTAATATACTTCAATAAAATTCGATATTGGTTCTTATTAAAGCTAGGAAAATTCTCTGATGCCCTTGGCAATGAAATGGATGAATACTCAATCTTAAAAAGCTGTATATCTTATAGTAAGATATCTATTCCTTTCTGTGGCATTTCCATCATAACATCCATCGCAATAATTATTCCGCTAAATAAAATTCCTATTAAAATTGAGATAATAAGCTCTTTAGTTATGACATTGATATCAATTACGTTTATTGTATTATTATCTCTCCTGAACATAGATAACATTAATGCGATTAGGGCTGCCTACCAAATAAACATGGGCATTATCGTCACAATTCCTATAATCGAGTATTTGATCATACTTGTTCTCTTTAAAATTATTACTACATTCACCGTATTGTTCATACTCTCCTCATCATTCGCATTTTACATTCTATACATACTCAAGACGCCGATGAAAAGAGAGTCTAAATAGAAGCCTGACGAAGCCTGACATAGTTTCTTTTTAATATGTCACTGAGTGAAAGTAATACTATATAGAATGCAACTTTATTAATGTAATCTAATGAATAACCCTTAAATATTCCGCTTTTAATGATTCTTTTTGCTAATTAATCTCGTAGCTTCTCCAAGCCATGTAATCCGAGATTAAGCTCTAATGCATTAATACCCCTAAGCTTCGAGCTATTCTCCTTAATAATATTAATGAAGCCGTTTTCTGTAATGTATCCATTTCTGATATACTTCTCCATTGACATAAGGTCGGAAAGGATAATATAAGGAGTTAATGAAAGGCTGATCTAGCTCATAAAGGCTTTCACAAACTAATGTAACGATCTTGTTGGTTCGCGTCTTACTAATTTGAGTGCATCCTTAGTCGCACTCTCCTCTAGAGCCAAGGCCTGCCAGAAATTAGTGTCCTCCTCCTTAACTCGTTTGATACCAGCCGTATCTTCGATTGTTTCAACAAGCCACCTTATTATCTCCCTAAAAAGTTTGAATTCAAGGACTGAATAGAATGTTAGCGAAGGTATCTTATGGATCATTTCGCCGACAATAGAGTATATTTTGCTTAGATCAGCTACATATCTAGGACTAAGATTTAGCTTTTTAAGATCTTTGCTGTTTACGTATATTTTCTCCTTATAGAACTTATAATAGAAATAATTAGAAGGTTCATGATAACTTTCATACTCCTTAGTCCTCAGTCCCCCGTAATAGCTTAAAGCTCTAACAAAGTTCTCAATAAACTTCCCTAGGTGGAGAACAATATCTATTACACTAATAACTTTTTATTTAATACTCGTTAGTACCACTTAGATTCATATACATATGTGCAAGAGCCATTTGACTCCAAGATATGTGATCTGAAGCAACCTTATCAGATAGCTCCATACTATATAATTATGATTCTATTTAATTTTACTACGGCTCTCTAATCTTCTCAGTAAGGAATTAACGATCCCAAGTTCTCCCTATTCTCAGTAGAAGATTGCTAAAGTTCTAACTCTGAATCGAAATCATTCTTCTTTGCATGTTCAATTATATATTTGATCGATCTTTCTACATCTGAGGTTCCTGTTAAGGCAAAGTAATTTCTAATTATTGTCTTGTTATGAAACTGAGTTAATAAACCAGAGTCCACTTTAGTATTTCTCTTCTTAGCCTCATCTATGAACAAAGCAACTTCGTAATCCAAGTTTGTCTCGTACTGCAGTGATTGGTTCTTAGCGAGCTAGGCTATCTTCCTTTTATCTATTGACTTATTTCTCTGGGTTCTAGTACCTGTATGGTTCATAGCTGAAAACGACTGTTTAGTCACTCAGTTATTCTGTGATGGCATGTATTGGAGGGATTAGGGTGAGTGATAAGTTGGTAATACCTGGATTATTATAATTTGGGTTACTATTTGTTTAGTACGAGGTATTCGTTGTTCGTGAGAGAGCTAGAAAAGACTTTAAAACAGCTATTATAAAAACGTTAAAGCTACAATAGCGTTTCCGGTATAATACTTAGTTCCTGTATAGGGGTGAAT
>JALWJF010000128.1 GCA_027081755.1 Desulfurococcales archaeon
GTTCTTTACTGTATCAGGAAGAAGGGCTATTTCGAGTGTTCATGTATACCAAGATCTATCTCGTTTAACGTTGCACCACCACCTAAGAGGAGTTTCTTCTTTATAATAGAAACGTTAGTTGCACTAACAAAGGCGTGGGCTGGTTTGGATATAGATTGGAACATGATGAAGTACTTTTTGAAAGAGGCTGAGAGGTTAGGGGATGAAGATGATCGGGATGCCGTTGTATTATTGAGAGAGGTGGTGGACCCGCCGGGATTTGAACCCGGGACCTCCGCCTTGCGAGGGCGGCGCTCTTCCAGCTGAGCTACGGGCCCCATGGGCAGGGTAACCAAGAGGGTAATAAGTTATATGGGCCAATAACCCCTGAGTTCCTCCTTAACCCTCTCCAAATAGTACTCCACTTCTTCTAACGGCACGCCTTGCGGTCTACTCTTTTCAGTAAATATAGGTCTCTTACCAACGGTTAGTGCATTTAGACTGCTTTTTGCTACAACCCAATTCACATAGCCTCCTTCTAGAGCCATTACCATAGGAGCAGAGATTGATTCCGCAAATGCGTATATACTGTTCAATGCCTCCCATTGAGCATTTATTGTTACCTCCAACGAAGCAAGAGGATCTTGCCAATGAGTATCCCAACCAGCAGAAACTAAGATAATTTGTGGTAAGTAAGTTTCCAGCACCGGTAGTACTATCTCATTAATAGCCATTAAGAATCCTCTATCATCTGTACCCGGTGGCAGAGGTATGTTAACAGTAAAACCTTCGCCTTTGCCTCTGCCTTTCTGATGAGGGAAACCTTCAAAGGGATAAAGTGTATTTGGATCTTGGTGGGTACTCACATATAGTACTTCGTCAGTATCGTAGAAGATGTATGCAGTACCGTCGCCCCAGTGCACGTCTATGTCAACCACTGCAGCCCTAAATCCTTCTCTTCGGAGGATCTCAGCTGCTATAGCTACATTATTAAATATACAGAAGCCTCGTCCCTCTGACCTTCTAGCATGATGTCCCGGTGGCCTAACTGCTGCAAAGGCCACATAGTGTTCTCCTTCAATAGCTTTCTTCGCTGCATAAGCTACTGTACCCGCTGCTGCAAGGGCTGGCTCCCAACTTTCTGAACTAACGTAGGTATCGGGATCCAAGAAGCCGCCTCCGGCTTCTATTAAATGCTTCACATATTCTATGTACTCCTTGTCATGAACTAGTTCTATTTCTTTTATATCAGCTAATATCGCACCCCTAACGCTGATATAGTTTGGCAGCCTTGACTTCTTGAGTAAACTTAACAAGGAACGGGTCCTTTCAGGGTTTTCAGGATGGCCATGTGGAGTTTTATGTTTTAAGAAAATTTCATCAATATAAAGGACTCTTTCCATACTATGCCCCTAGATGAAAGTCAAAAAATGATTATTTAGCCTATTACGATAAATGTCGTCTTGGTCATAGAAGGCCAGAACGCTTCCTTACTATAGGCTATTATCTTAACACTATAACCTCCAGCTTTCCAATTTGCAGTATTGGCGACTGTGAAGACGAACTGTCCATTACCCTTGGCCTTGGCAAAACCACTAGCGACAAGCTTACCCATTGGGTTATAGATGGCTACGAATACTATGGCCTCGTTGAGCGGTTGCTTAGTTCTCTTATTGACTACATTTACGGTTACGGTAAGTGGCATTCCCTTAGTCACAACTGCTGGTACATTAACGCTCTTGATCTGTGCAAATACAACGTTCTTGTACTCTAGATATGAGAATTGTTCTGGTGTAAACGGATAGTTCGGGTTGCGGAATGCCTTCAACACTGCAGAGTCTGTGGTCGGGTAATACTTATCTAAGTATAATGGTCCGTTGCCTATCACTAAGTGACCATGCTTTTTAACGAAAGCTATTACTGCTTTGTAATCTGGCCTTGGCTTTATCCCTAAGAGGTCACATAACTGTTTTACTTGTGGTGGTATGACGTGTTCTTGGGCGTCCTTCTCTAGGTATCCTAATACTAACTTAACGTGCTTTGGATTTAGGGCATCCAGCCAATCAACCCCTTTGGCCCCTGCCTCAGAGGAACTGAACGCGACTTTTCCACTCATCACGGCTTGTTCTTCCGCATAGAGTAGCTCCCAGGGTACGGAAGGAGCTAGTACGGAGCTTACAGTATCGGCTAGTTCATTAGGATCGAAGTGCCTCATATCACTATATATCACCAACGTGTCTGGAGGTATGAATTGAACACCTTTGAAGTTCTGTATCCAATTGCTATCGACCGCAGCTATGAAGCTGTCGTATCTGGTGTCGTTAGCACCGGCTTTCGTACCCCACTCCATTACTAAGTAGACCCAGTAGAGCATATCAGTTATCCTGACCTTCTGACCATCATGGAATACACCCCAGTTCTTGCGCAAGTTCAATACTACCATACTCTTAGCGATAGTACCGGGCTTTACGTGAACCCACCTGTGGTGCTTATAGTCATAAGTTATAGCTGAGGTTGGGACTAGTATGTTACCTTGTTTTACACTCCAAGACTTTGCAAGAAGGGGTATCTTGTCACCAGTATAGGGGTTGTTAGCCATGAAACCGTCAACGAGCCCTTGGTGTATTATTACGCTATAAAGGTCTTGGTATCCGCCTACAGGGTTCCATGCCCACTTGTGGACATACCTAACACCTATCTTTAGCTCTGGACTACCGGGCTTATAGGCGAGCATTTCTGTCCAATGGTTTGCTATTCCAGCTTGTAGATCGTCAACGACACCTTGTACTTTCTTATTTACTGGATAGCCGAAGATAGGAGCAGCAACAAATACCCTCACGGATTCTTCGATACCTAGCTTTATAAGTTTAGCTAATAGCTTGTCTCTCTGTGCTTTGTTCTGATAGTTACCGTTAAGTAAGTCTTTAGCTATCTTGTCTATGGTAGCATTCTGATAGTTACAGAAGTTTGGTGTTTGCCAACCGGGCATGTAGCCTAAGTAGGGAGCATACATCTGTGCAACAGTACCATCGGAGTACTTGGTCATCGAACTGGAGCCCCAACCTTCGGTGTACAAAGTCCAACCATACTTACCGGGGTCAGCCGCATAGACGAGCTTGTAGGCCTTCATGAAGTCACCGTAGATCCTTTCTACGGTGAAGCCTAGCTTCTCTAGTTCGTCAGCTAACATGTCGCCTATCTGCTTCCTCAAGGGGTCATCGCTTCTTATCATGAACTTTATAACTATAGGTTTCCCTTTGTAGTACCACTTGCCGTCCTTAAGGGTGGCGCCGGCCTTCGTAAGCGCTTCAGTTATCATTTTCTTGGCCAGCTTCGGATTGTATTTAAAGTTGAACTCCGATAGGGTCTTTATCACGGTCAAGTAGTCTGGGTTAACCGGCGTTAATGGCGAGATCATTGGGAAGCCATACCCATGCAGAACTTGGGTTACTATTGCAGACCTGTCTATTAGGTAGTTGAGAGCATAGCGCACCTCTCTTATACTGAAGGGGTTGAACGGTCCGCCATACTTTTGCGTAGGACATGGGTTGACTAGTATATCGAACATACCTCCAACGGCTAGATATACCTTGACATTGGGATTCTTGCTAACTTGGGGTATCTGGTAGGGAGGTATGTTCCAGAAGTACATATCTAGCCTTCCAGCCATTACGTCTTGGACTGCAGTGCCTTGGTTGATATAGCTCTTCATTATTTCTACGTCGCTCCTTGCACCGGGCAAGGCGAATAGAACGAAAGAAGCTAGTAATACCGCTAGGAGTGCCTTCTTCAACGCACTCTCCCAGGGGTTACAGAGATCTAGAAGTTATATGTTATCGTTAGGCATACTCCTACTTCCATCTGCCTTTATCTTTTTAATGACCCTTATGCTCTCGATGGATGTGACAGGATATTGCCCATTCTCATCTTTCTCATACTTTTTAACCATATCCCATATGTTTAACAGTGCCAAGGATACGGCCGTCAACGCTTCCATCTCTACACCAGTTCTCTCTATCGCCTTAACATCAACTCTAACTTTCAGTCTCTCCTCATCTACTCTCTCGAAATGAACCTTGACGTTCGTCAGCCTTATTGGATGACAGAAAGGCAAGAGTTGAGGTGTGAGCTTAGCACCTTGAAGTGCTACTGCCTTACTTACTTCGAATACATCGCCCTTCTCAACTTCCCTTTCCATAATCTTATCTAGTGTCTCTTTCTTAAGCCTAATCATGCCCTCAGCTATAGCTTCTCGATATATCACTTTCTTCTCAGTTATGTCTACCATTCCGCCTTTCATCCTCTTTTCGCCAATATTATTGCCAATGCGATGCCACCTATAAGTGATAACATAGTGCCTACCGGAATAAAGCCAAAAGGTGTCTCAAAGCTGTTGGAAATGATATCTGCAATACTTATGACCATGAACGCTATAGCAATAGATGCCAAGATCTGCTCAAAGCTACCATACTTGGCTATTCTCTTACCTAGATTGGCTCCTATTAGACCTAAGAAGGGCAGTATTCCACATAAGCTAACACTTATAGCTGCTAATACTGAGGAAAGAAGTATACTGATCTTCAGTAAGTTTGTGTAGCTAATTCCAAAGCTAATAACAACCTCTTCACCATACTCTAAAATATAAATTAGTCTCAATATAGGTAACGCTATTAGTAGCAAAACCAATGTTATCAATAAAGCCGTAGTTAACTCTTCTATATCGACGTAAGCCGTTGAACCCAGTAACATTGGTAGCATGGGTAAGCCTAGGGCACTAGATGCCATATAAGCTAATATTGAAGCCAAGCCTTGAAGACCCAATGCTAATGCCAAACCAAAGAGAAGAGCCTCTTCCTTATTCCTAGAAACCTTTACGACAACTATTGGAGGAATTAAAGAGCCCAAGGCAGAGATCAAGTAGCCTTGAAGGGTGCCCAGAGATGTAAGTCCTAGTATTAGCGCGCCTAACGCTAAAGAGCTCAATGCACCAGATTGAACTCCCATAACGTACGGGTCCATTAGGTCGTTGGAGAAGGCTATTTGTAGAATCAATGCGGAAGGAGCTAAACTCATCGAAGCTAGTAAGTCCGCTCCAAGCCTCGCCATCCTTACCCTAAGGACTGGACAGTTTAAAAAAGGGCAGAAGCCAGTGGGACCTAATGCTAAGACTAACCAGCTACCAAACGCCAGCAATAGAGCCCATCTCGAATATCTGATAAGTGTTCCCACAACGCCTTGTACATTACCCATGGCGCTTCAGAGAGTCTAGGTCCGGGTCTCTCTATTATGTCTGCATCTTTACCGAATATTATACAAGCCCACTTAGCTTTCAGCCCCATGTCGCTTATATCCGCCTTAACTCTCTTTAAGTTTACTTTTCGTCCTCCTAATAATATAATTACGTCAATTTTCTTCGATAACAATAACTCTTTGGGGATTCTTGGCCAACCCTTTAGGTTGTCGAATACATTCTTAGCTCTTAGATGTTCTACGATATCATTTATAAAGGTATTATTGCCTACAGCATATATGCCCCAAGTGAACGGATAGAAGACAAGTGCCACCGTTATCTCAGTCCTATTACCAACAAGCTTTTCTACTTGTGTTAAGTTATTTAGTATCCAAGAGGCTAGGATCTTTCCCGCCGTTTCGTTGCCTAAGCTCATACCTACTAAGACCATATCTTTAGCTACACAAGCTACTGTCGGGCACATCCCGCCCTTAACAAAGACTACTGGGTATCCGAGGGAGATAAGAATGTTAGACATTCTCCAATCGCTACCTTCGTCAGCCAATATGAGGTCTGGTTTCACTGAAGCAATCAGCTCTGGGTTAGGATTCCAGTACTGACCTACTATTTTTACTTTTCCTTCGTTAACTAAGTTAACCAGTTTTGGAGGCCAAGTTACGGGCGTAACTGTACCAACTAATGAACTACACTTGATCATACAAACGGCTTCGCTAAGAGCCGGTGTGAGGGCGACGACCCTACTAGGGGGATAGTGTGTTATTGTCACGTTCCTACCAAGGTCGTCAACTATTGTAAAAGCGTGAACTAATGTTCCCAACAAGATAATAGCTATTATAATCTTATTCCTCAAGGCTATCCCAGTAGTAAGGAAGTCTTTCTATCTTAATAATCTTATATTTTACCGCCCGTGACCTCATCTATTACAACATTAAGTAAACGATCGAGGATCTTTAGGCTACGTATCTTTGATGGATCTCTTGACGCTGCTACAAGTACTGGACCTCCTTTAGTCGATTGATCGTAAAGCATTGCATCAAATGGAACTATTGCTATAACTTTAGCCCCTATTGAATGTTGCAGTAACTTAGCCCTCTTCATTATTTCCTTGCTTTCTTTAGGGTTGGAAAGAAGTGCGGAAGGTACCTTATTAACTATAAGTGCTAGTACATTGCTTCCAAACAAGGTTTTGGTTAGATGTTCCGTTTGTTGGAAGCTCTGAGGCATGTGATCAACTACCACTATAAGCCATCTCGACGTAACACTTACTATCTCCTTAAAGGCTTGAAGTCCCATCCATGAAGGTACTTGAAAATCGTTGAAGAGTATGTCGCCTAGGGCTGCCGTTCTTCTAGCAAGCTTATTGGCTCTCTCAGCCCTTCCGGGAAAATTGGGGTTTCCAAGAGCCTCTAGCACCTTATCTGTAACTTCAGCATAGCGCCTAGTCGGTGGGACTAGGAAGAGCTCGAGGGGTCTACCACCCTCTTCTCTCCTAACCTTCACTTTCAAAGCTATATTGGTCTTATCCTCTGGGCATTCGCCGGCAACGTAATTCCAAGCACCACATTCGACCTCCCATGGTCTTCCAGATATCCTTAGCGTGGCTCTAGCGTTGTAAGGGTCCCAATCTATCAAAGATGGGGTCATTCCCCTACGAGCTAGTAGGAAGCTCAGTTCAACAGCTATCGTAGTCTTTCCTACACCTCCCTTGAACCCGACGACACCGATACTGTTGTGAGGGGGCTCTAGTTTGATCTCTTTTTTACGTCGAAAGAACGGCACTCTTTGCCACACCCATGTTACCCAGTCGTATCAGACGCTATAATCTATACCCAACACTCTTCAACTTACTTCCATCTATACTAAGAACGGGGAAAGTATTGAGTGAAGATATTGCCAAGAAGTCGGCACTTCTCTTGAAAGAAGGCGCCATAATGCTTCCAGAAACGTGTCCAATCTGTGGCTCACCCCTCTTTAAACTAAAAGACGGAAGAATAGTCTGTCCCATTCACGGAGAAATAAGAAAGCTCAAGAAAAAGATGGAAGGAAAAGAGGAAAAGTTAGAAGAGGTTATAGAGGATGTTATCGATGCCCTCAAAGACAAGCTAAAGCTAATTATACCAAAGATAGAGGCCGGAAGAAAAGCAGAAGCAGAGGAGATATACACGTGGCTCAAAGCACTTGAAACGGCTATTAATGTTAAGAAGAATTTGAAGACTTAATTTTAGAGACTATCTCCGAAGTACTCAATATTTCTGCACCATAGACGCTCCTCATGTATCCAAGCCATTTTTCCTGTTCCTCCGGTGGAACGGACATTGTCCCATCACTAACCACGATGACCTTATACCCTCTGAAGAACGCATCTGCGGCAGTATGAAGCACGCAAACATTGGTAGCAACTCCAGTCAATACAACTTCACCTACATCTAGCTCCCTTAATAAGACATCTAGGTCTGTACTAAAGAAGGCAGAATACCTTCTTTTTTGTATTACGAAATCGTCTTCGTCAGGCTTCAATTCCTCTACCACTTCCGCTCCCGGGGTACCTCTTACGGCATGTTCCCTCCATATACGGAACTCAGCATCCACTTTCGGTAAGTGTGAGTCGTTTGTGTAGATTACCGGTAGCCCGTTTTCTTTGAATGCCTTTTTAAGGACTTTTATGTTGGGTATTATCTCTTCTGCTTTAGGCACGTACAACTTACCATAAGGTCTGACGAAGTCATTGAGCATATCAACTATTATTAAAGCTCTCTTCATTTCCCAGTCCCTTTAGAGGAACATCTCTTTAGGAGTAATGAGTTTTGGCTTACGCGGTGAAAGCTTTGTGGATATGTGCAAAAGCGTACTCTAGCAGTGCGAACTTAGGTCCGGGTTTTGATGTGTTAGCATTAGCGCATGATGCATACTATGACATAGTATGTGTGCGTGAGACTGAAGGATTTAAGGTATCCAAAGTTACTGGTGGGTGGAATGTGCCTAAGGAAAATAATAATGCAATAGTAGTCGCCAAGCTGGCCTCCGAGAAGCTGGGGATCAAAGGTGTTGACATTTGGGTCCACAAAGGAGTGCCTCCTGGGAGAGGCTTAGGTTCCTCTGGCGCTACAGCTGCTGCGGCAGTCAAAGCAATAGAGCTGCTAGCTGGTAGAGCATTAAGCTATGAAGAGGCCGTATCGATTGCTGCTGAAGGTGAAAGGGCAGTTAGTGGGACTCCTCATGCAGATAACGTTGCAGCCTCTTATTTAGGAGGTCTTGTAGCCGTAACTTACAGCCCATTTAAGGTCGTGAAGTTTGGTCTACCTAAGATAAACTTGGTAGTCGCCACGCCTTGGATAGATGTGCCACCGAGTAAAACGGGTGAAGCTAGGAAAGTACTTCCTCAATTGGTTGAGCTAAAGGACGCAGTACAGCTAATAGGCGGCACAGCTCTGGTTATAAAGAGTTTGATCGAGAGTGATCTAGAACTACTAGGGAAAGCCGTTATGATGGATAACGTAATAACGCCTAGAAGGAAGAAGTTAATACCGTGCTATGATAAAGTACTTGAAGCAGTACTAAGTTCCGGAGCGTATGGAATGACTATATCTGGAGCCGGTCCTAGTGTCCTAATCATAGGGAACGAGAGATCTGGGGAGGCAGCAGTAAGGGCTTGGAACGAGTGCGGTATCGAGGCCTCATTCAAGGTTGTGAAGGCAGCGCCGGGTGCTCGTGCCCATCCTCCACCGTAGTCTCCTTTTCTAATATCCATCTTTCAACCAAAGCCATCGCTATGGCAACACCCAATACACTGAGTGAGGCAACTATTATAGTGCGTATCACATCACTGCTAATTATCTTCCTTAAAGCTTGACTATAGGTGCTCTTGACTGGGAGGCTGGATAGGGCCCTTCCAACTTGGACCATTACTATAGTAATTGCAGTAACGACGCTAAGTACTGTAGCCTCCCTCCAAATAGTTAAGTCTCTAGTTCTTATTTTCTCAACTATCCTAGATAGTATCATTATAGTTATACCAATTGACATAAATGGGAATGCATTTGCCATAATATCTCCTATTGCCTTAAGTGTTATACCTCCATATTGACTGAAGGTCAAGTAGGTTACTGCCAGTGATATTATGAACATGCTTATCGCAAGCAATGACATAGCAGCTGCGATAGGATTGCTCTTCCACCACATCTTGAGAGCTTCATCAATACCATATCCTTTTACTATCATGTAGAGGCCTAGTATTGTTCCAAGCACTGGGATGCTGTAGCTGATAAGGCCCGTTATGCTAAAGAGACTAAATATAAATAATATTAGTCCGGGTACACCCAAGACGTAGCGTGCAAACCTTCTCTCCTCTGTAACTTTCCTTATGAACTTATAGAGTAATACATACGTCTGCTCGAGACCACGTGACTGTTCCACAACTACCTTCTTTATCGATATTATAGGGGCTATATCTTGAATTATTGGTATGACCTTTTCGTCTTCAGGGCTATCAAGAACTAGCACGACACCATCTACAGGCTTTTTGGAAACTATCTTCAATAATTGTCTCCTTATGTTCATATCAGCTTCGACACCACCTTTGGAGCTTCCAGTAAGTATCGCTACTTCAACATCAACAGATTGTGAACGGAGCATTTCAGCTATGGATAGAGCAGCAAATATTGTATTTAGGTCTGAATCTTCAGGTCTTTTAAGACCGAATTTTATTGCAGCATCAAGTACATTCTCTTTACCAACGACCGGCCCCTTTATGCCTAAATTTCCCAAGTCATCATCAACATCAACTGCCGCCACCAGTATTCTCTTTATTGCCATCACCACTCACCATCATTAAGGCTTGAAGTTCTTCAAACGTCAAGGGTTCGCCGCGTTCCATTTTCTCTCTTGCTTTTCTGGCGAGTTCCATGACCAGTATTTCGCCTTTTTGGTCCCATTTCCTCTTCTGTGCGGTTTTCATTGTAGCTATTATATTTCTTCTCTCTTCTTTGAGATTCTGTATCTTGTTGTCTATCTCCGTTATCTTGTTTGATATTTCTGATATTTCTTGCTCCATCCTTTCTATTTTATTATTCAATGTTTCTATCACAGTTCTCACGTTTTCTATCGCCCGATCTATTTCGTCTATCTTCTTAGATTTGATGGCAATTGCTTCGCTGTAATCCTTGAGCAATATCCTTAGTCTAGCTAGTTCTGCCCTGAGTTCAAGCATTCTTTTCTTAGCTTCTTCTACTTTCATTAGTCTCTCTAGCTGCTCTTCCAGACGTGCTATTTCCCTAACCAGCTCTTCCTCTTGTTCCCTTGTCAGAACACTTGTTTGGAGTTTCCATTCCAGTTGTTCTATCCTTCTTCTAACGACCGCCGCTGAAGGTCCTCTAAAATTTCTCACTAACTCTCTTAGGTTCTTTAACTCACTAACGACATTGTTCAGTTGTTCTTTGACTTTCCTTCTTTCCTCTCTTAGCGTTCGCACCTCCTCAACTAACTTCTTGCGTTCCTCTCTGAGGCTTTTGAGTCGTCCCAATTCTTGTCTCTTTGCATCTATTAGCTCTCTCCTTTCTTGCCTGAGTTTCTTGACTTTTTCTACTAGTGTCTTACGCTCTTCTCTCAACTTGATAAGTTCTTCATCAACTTTGTTTAATCTCATTTCAAGCTCACTTAACGTACTCATGGCTCACAACCTCGCAGATGGTTCTTCGGTAGCGTAATCTTCGCCT
>JALWJF010000129.1 GCA_027081755.1 Desulfurococcales archaeon
TCAACATTTCATATGTTATCAATCTCATGGAACCCCCTTATCTTGAGTAATTCCTTTATCTTTTTCTCAAACTTGTCTGGTGGAATGTCAACCGAGATTATTGAACTCCTTCCTCTCATATTCTTCCCGCCTACACTCCTTTTTACTATTCCCATCTGTGAAAGTCTCTTTGCATATGTGTACACTTGTGTGTGTTTTCGTGGCTCTATGTCTAGTGCTTCGCATATCCTTCTGTATTCTTCTTCTGCTTCACCTATCAGTACGCCACCCTTGCTACCTGGCGATGATTCTAGTGCCTTAATAACAGCCAGTAAAAAGAGGAGTTCATGGTCGTTTAGACTCCTCAAACTATCATCTAACCTAAGAAGATCTTCCCCTCTTTCTAAGATGTTTGTGAGCGCTGCGCGCACGTCATTAAAGTCTATCCTGTCCTTTCCCTTATATTCTGCACTCAATGAAGCCTTCAGAAGCACCTCTATGCCCACTCTAGCAGAACCTAAATGGCCTACACAGTTGCTTTTGTTTTCACATCCTACATTCGAAGCTATGTACTCTATTATCTCATCGTCATATGCGGAAGGATATAATGCCTTTTGTGCTCGATACCATAGTATATCATAAATTTCGTTAATTGAGTACGGATCAAGACGTATATGATTGATTTTCATTTCGTTTTTCGTCTTGATATCAGTTATATAACCTAATGCGGTGTCCAAATTATCCATAATAAATATTGTATGAATCCTGCGTTCTTCTTCATAATTCTCATATAGCCTCACAATAAATTTAGCCACTTCGTCGCCTTTTCTCATTAGTGAGTACTGAAAATCATCGAGAACCAACAATAGATATTTATCGTACTTCTTCAAGTATTCGAAAATTACGTTAAGGACTTCTTGTGGTGCAAGTCCTCTAGGTTGTATTAGTAGTCGCAACTTATTAGAGACTATAGTTAGTAGTTGATTTACCGTTAAATTAGTGGTGTATGCACTTACTCTTATCCTTACTATTTTCGATCTTTTTTGACAATATTTGCTGAGTTTCTGCATGTTATCTGCTATTTCTTCAATCTTCTTGTTTGTATCAGTTAGTGTTTGAGGACATAGATGTTTTAGATAAAAGTATTCAACAAGGTGTGTTTTTCCAACACCATGTTTTCCATCAATGCTAACAATAATTGGAACGCTTACGTCTCCGACTTCTATTTCGTTCAATAATGGCTTGAAGAATAACTCTAGCATTCGAAGCTCGTTCTTTCTATGGAGCATTGTGTCTGGAACTACATCTACATTTAGTGGGCGTGGATCCAGTATTATTCTGCCTCGCATACTCATTGCCATTTCGTTCCCCTCATACCAGCGATACAAAGTTTAAATCGAAAGTGAGCGAGAGCGAAAGTTTCAGTATTACAAAGGCTAGCACTGAAAGACAAACTTTTAAAGGTCTTTTACACCCCTCTGCTCGGCTGAGCCGCCGTAGTATAGCCCGGCCAAGTATGCGGGCCTTTCAAGCCCGTGACCCGGGTTCAAATCCCGGCGGCGGCACCACAAACCTACCTAACCCATAATCGAATTTTAACAGCTCTATAAAGCGTTCAAACGGTGCAAGCGTGAGTGCCAAGAGTACACGTGAAAGAATTCTCGAAGCTGCCAAGGTGATGTTCGCTGAGAGGGGATTCGATAGAGCATCTGTAGAACAGATAGCGAAAAAGGCCGGTGTTTCGAAAACCTTGGTATTTTGGTACTTTAAGAATAAGGAGGGACTAATAGAAGAAGTGGTGAAGGAAGTGGCCCCATCCAAAATAATACAAGCATGTAAAAATAAAGATCTAAAAGGAAAGGAATTGCTCGATTGTATTGTAGAAAGTTATTACAAATTCTTTAGCGATGACGTGAATAAAAAACTAGCAATACACCTTCTTGATTTATCATTAACTAAGCCACAATTTAAAGAAATGTATGAAAGGTATTGTGATGAAGAACTCGTCGAATTGGCAAAAAGATTATTTTGTAAGGATCATGTCGAGAAGAAAGACGTCGCTATAGTGAGGATGATACATGGGACGCTTATGTGTAATGCTATAAATAGTGAGGATAAAAGTATCATAAAAGATATGTTCCATGAAATACTGAACAATACAATGAGGTGTTAGTCTTCTACTTATAAAATAATGTATAAGCTAATGATTGGAGATAAGAGATGGCTTGGAGAAGGAGAAGAGGAATATTTGACCTCTTCGATTACTTGTTAGAAGATATCGAAAGAGACTTGAGGTTGTTCGAAGAGCAGTTCGAGAGATTAATGGAAGAGGCTATGCGCAGCGGGGAAGTAAAAGTTGAAAGATATGGACCCTACGTATACGGATTCTCAATAACTATCGGACCCGACGGTAGACCAATAATAAGAGAATTCGGAAACGTTAGGAGAGGTATTGAGGGTGCTAAAGTCGAAGAAGAGTTTGAACCCCTCGTTGATGTTATCGAGGAGGACGACCAAATAACAGTAGTTGCAGAGTTACCGGGTGTATCAAAAGACAAGATAAAGGTGAAAGTGAGTGAGGATTACATCGAAATAAGGGCTAGCAATAGTAAGAAATACTACAAGAGGATAAGGCTCCCTGCCAAAGTTAATCCGGAGACAGCGAAAGCAAAGTTCAATAACGGTGTACTAGAAGTAATTGTAGAGAAAAAGGAAAAGAAGAAGAAAGAAGGCGAGGTTGAGGTAAAGATTGAGTGAACTACTTCTTTCTTAGCTTATTCTTTAGGTCCTTGCTTCTCTTTCTTATCTCCATGCTCTCAATTGTCTCTACTAATGCCCTCTTGTATTTCCACATCTTCAAGAACATCTCTCTTTTCTTTTCGTCAGAACTTTGGGCATACTTCTCATAGAACTTCCTTAACTCATTACTACCTTTCTCTTTCTTTTCTTTATACTTTTCGACGAACTTTTTCGAAGTAGATACTGGGATTACCAGAACCTCTATTAGATCTGGATCTGGATACAGCTCAGCACCACAGTAGCACAAATACTTACCAGCGTGCGCATATTCGTCTAAGACTTTCCCTAGCGTAGGCAAACCTTTGGAGCTATCACCGTAAAATGTACTTAGAGCCCTCCCGCAGTTGGAGCATACGTAAACAACTGGCAAGGATATCCCAAGTATTACTAGAGTACTAGGCATTAATCAAGCGAGAGACTGTTTGTTTTCAAGTATGTTAACTTGGATATCCAATGTTTGGGCTTATCTACAGCTAGAAAAGCAGCGCCGTAGAGAGCACTCAATTCACCGAATTTAGCTGGCTTGATCTTGGGCACCCTCACTACTATACCTTCATAACGATTCAAGTGACGGAGTATATTCATATATAACTCTTTATGTTTTTCAAACACACCACCTCCTAGGACTATACATTCCGGATCATACGCATTGGATAAACTGGAGATGAAAGACAACAAAGCATCTCGAAATACACTATAGAGTGTCTTATTGCCGGCATAGATCTCTTCAAAAAACTTAGCTGAAGAGTCCACTTCTATTCCATTACTTGCTGCTAATTTTGGTAAGTTGTTTCCACCGAGCAACGCTTCAGCATGACCTTTACCCCCACATCCACAGATGAGGGAAGAATTTAGGTCGAGTGTTACGTGTCCAAATTCATGAGCGTTACCGTCCTTGCCTAAGAGTAAGTGTCCATCCACGATGACACCAACACCTATCCCCGTACCGAAAGCTACATAGACTAGATCCTGACATCCATAAGCCTTGTATTCAGCCCATGCCCCAGCACTAGCATCGTTTATTATATATACTGGTCTTCCTAGTACTTCCATTAGAGGTCTTGCAAGTTCTTGGTTCTTTGTGGGTAGGTGAGGATTATTTATTATCTTACCTTCACTTATCACTAAAGGTCCCATAGTTGCTATCGATATTGTATCAACATCACTATCTATATTACCTAGTATGAATTTCCACAGTGGAAGGTCTTTAGGTGTTCTTAGCTTTTTTAATGATTTTAATTCAGTATCAAATATGCCCATGAAGGTTTTTGTTCCTCCTATATCGATCGCTAGAAGCATGTATTCACCCCTTTGAAAAGGGAGAGGAGTGTTAAGACGTTCGGTGAGCTAGGGATGACTATAGTGGTTAAAGCAGGTGGTAGAGTATTATTAAATAACCTAGATAATATAGTTAAGAGTATATCAAAGCTCGATAAGGTAGTATTTGTTCACGGCGGTGGAGATCTAGTTGATGAATGGGAGAAGCGAATGGGTATGGAACCTCAGTTCAAAATTTCCGCATCTGGTGTAAAGTTCAGATACACCGATGAAAAGGAACTCGAAGTATTCGTAGCTGTCTTGGGAGGGTTACTAAATAAAAAGATAGTTTCTAAGTTCGTCCGGCTGGGCAAGAAGGCTATGGGTGTTACGGGGGCAGATGGTCCTTCCGTTATAGCTGAAAGGAAAAAGAGAGTTATTGTTAGAGAAGAAAGGGCAAACAGAACGGTGAAGAGAGCCATTGAGGGTGGTTATACTGGAAAGATTAAAGAAGTTAGAAAAGAAATTTTTGAGATGATGATTAGCAATGGTATAATACCGGTAGTGGCACCGATAGCTTTAGGAACGGAAGGAGAACTTCTAAATGTTAATGGGGATCAAATGGCAGCTGAAATAGCGAAAGCACTGAATGCAAAGTACTTAGTTCTCCTAACCGATGTACCGGGTGTAATTATAGACGGAAAGGTAGTCAGTGAGATAAAAGCCGAGGAGGGAGAGAAAATAGCTAAGGAAAAGATAGGTCCGGGTATGAATATAAAAGTGATAATGGCCTCGAGAGTGGCCCTAAGTGGTACTACCGTGATTATATGTAGTGGAAATACGGAAGACCCACTTTCGTGCTTAACAGAGAAAAGCGGGACATGGATAGTTAAGTAACCTCGGGCCCCGAGATCAATCATCACGAATACTCAGCGTAGCCCACGTAATCCTCATCGGACTTTAACTCTCATCCCTTTTAACGATCGTAGGGGAGAAAGAAATGAGGGTTTTGGGTCTTCATGGCTCACCGCGGAAGTATGGTTCATCCTTTAAGGGTTTAATGCTAGCCTTGAAGGCTGCTGAAAAGTACGGTGCAAGTACTGAATGGATAAGTCTCTATGATCTTGATATAAAGCCTTGTTTGGGTTGCGTCTCCGAAGATATAAAGGCTTGTAAATATCCTTGTATTATAAAGGACGATATGATTAAGGTCTATGAGGCCGTAAGGAAAGCGGACGCCGTAATTTTTGCCACTCCCGTTTACTGGTACTCGCCGAGTGGAGTGATGAAGAACGTTATAGATAGGTTAACAGTATTCGAGAATATGATTCATATAGAAGGTAGGAGTTGGCTCGACGGAAAGGTGGCCGGTTTCATAGCCACCGGAAACGACTCTGGAGCCATGTTTGCTATAGCACAACTAATGACAATAATGAACTCTATGGGTATGATAATACCGCCTTGGAGTATGGCATATACAAACGAAATGTCTGAACCTTTAGAGAATAGAGCATTTGTTACCGATGCCCTAAACGTAGGTAGAACCGTAGTTATGATGATTAGAGCTCTGAGAGGCGAAAAAGTGGACAAGTGGTATGATCCAGAGCTATACAACTGGTATGAAAAGGAATTAAAAGAATGGTTAGTAACACTAGTTAAGGAGGAGGAATCAAAGGCTGAGAAACCTTGGAAGTCCTCTACTTCCTAACCTCGGGATTTCATAAGACCTTACCTATAGAGGAAATAGTTGCACTTAACGAGATCTATGGATGTCCACTAGAGATAATGTCAGTGCATACGAATGTAGTTCTTGCGAGAGGAAGTATCAATTGCTCTACTAAGATAACTGATCGTTCCGCATTTATTAAAGAGGTTGGTAAGGTGTGTGCAATTGCAGATGAAAATACTATCTCGTGGTTTGATGAATGTAATGTAGGTAAACTAAATTTTAAGAGTGTTGCTGGAGCGAGACCTTTCACGATCAAGCTTCGAGGAGGACACAAAAAAGCGAAGGCAATATTCGTGGAAGGTTTTGCTATTATAGGAAAACCCGTCAGTGTGAGGAGGAATGGGAAAGGAAAAAGAGGACCATTCTTTTCCCCGGGCTCTATGGATCCATTATTAGCCAGAGCTATGGTAAATATAAGCCGAGTAAGACCAAATGAGAAATTCCTAGACCCTTTCTGTGGAACGGGAACGTTTGCAATAGAAGCGTCTAAAATCGGAGCTAGTGCATACTGTTCAGACCTAGACCCCACGATGGTTTACGGATCGAAGATAAACGCTGAGCACGTCGGTACAAATGTTGAGTGCCTTTGGGCCGATGCTTCTGCTTTACCTTTTAAGTCCGGTTCAATAGAAGCTATTGCATCTGATCCACCATATGGCAGAAGTATCGTAGCTTGGGCCCCAAGTCCTCTTGACTTAATAGAAGAGTTCTTGAAAGAGGCTAAGAGAGTGATGAGAAGTGGAGCATGGATAGTATTAGCAATGTCTGAGAATATTAGTTTATATCAAATACTTTCGGACATAGGCTTCAAAGTAAATAAATGCCATGTTATGAGGGTACACAGATCTCTCACGAGAGTAATATGTAGTGCTATAAGGCCGTAATGATTAATACACAAGGGGCATTGATGAGACAAATAATACTGGTCTTACTTTTGCTTATACCTCTATTTGCATCATGTAAGCTGGTAAACATAAATAGTGTCATAACAACTGGCAAGGTTATTGCATTAAAGAACATGCTAAGGACTCTTTACGAAAAGTATAGTTCGGAAATACTAAGCTTACGACCTAGTACTGATTATCAAATGACCTTAAAGGAGCAAATATTGAGATATATTAGAGAGGTCAAAAAATACTTGGATGAAGGAAATATCAACCAACTTGAAGGCAGAAACTTAGTAGCTGCAATATATTATGTAGTGGCGTTTAACTATTTGAATGATATCCAATCATTAATCAACTTCTTCCAAGTCCCGACGTTGAGTGATTACGCACGAATGTTAAGAAAACTTGAAACATTCATGAGAGGGAATATATTCAATCTCTATTTGAGTGGGATCTATGGCGGGGGATGTATAAATGAAACCAGGGTACTCTACGTAAAGTTAAGACCACTGTATGAAGCGACCAAGGTCAAAATTATTCAAATTATCGAGAATATGCCAGCTACCTTTACACAAAGTTTAGCACTTAAAACAATTGAAATAGTACATAAAGCTAGTGTGCTTCTCACAATAAATTATCTCAATTACCTTATTCATAATCTTCATGATAAACTAATTCTCAATGAGACCTCCGTATGTCCATCGAGCTATGGCTTAGCTCCTTGGTTGAAATATGCTTGTGCATATACCCACAAAACATTACCTCCAACGCCGTGCAATGCAGTGTATTCATTTGTACTGAAATCAGTTGGTCTTAAAGAGATAGCTAACAGCCTTTGTGGGGTGAAAAAGTGAAGTCTATCATTATAATAGGTGCAGGGCCTGCGGGATTAACAGCTGCTGCTACTTTGAAACAGTATGGTATAGAACCCCTAGTCCTTGAAGCAGAACGTATTATGGCAACTGTATACTCCTATGCTTGGAAACCTGTGGAAAATTATCCCGGATTTGATGGAAAACAAGCAATAGAGATAGCAAAAGCATTCGAAGAAATGATCCGATTCTTTGGATTTGAAGTAAAAGAAGGAGAGAGGGTCATAAAGGCAAAGAGAATCGGTGAGAAATTCAAAATATATACTGAAAAGAATGAATATGAAGGTGACTCCCTCATTATAGCCATTGGTATCCTTGGTAAACCTCGCAGACTAGGATTACCTAACGAAGATCTACCGAATGTACACCATGTTGTTAGAGATCCAAGCATCTTTCGAGGTAAAAAGGTTGTGGTCATCGGAGGTGGTGATACAGCGGTAGATACGGCAACGGCCTTAGCACTCTCCGGAGCTGACGTTACTATAGTACATAGAAGGGATCAGTTTAGAGCTCCAAAAAGAAGCGTTGATAAGATGTTGTCTGCTGGTGTTAAAACAGTATTGAACTACTTACCAAAAGAAATAATAGCTGAAAGTGGAAGGGCCGTGGCACTCAAGGTTGTACATAAAGAGAGTGGTGAGGAGAAGATCTTACCTTTGGATAATCTAATAATCTTAATCGGCTACGAACCCCCTCAACTTGATTGGATAAAAGATTTGGGTATCGTTATGAGAGGAAGGGAAATAGTAGTTGATGACAAGATGAGGACCAACATCAAAGGGGTTTATGCTGCTGGTGATATAACCCCCACTCCAAAGAGGATCCTAGTGGCTGCTGCTCAAGGCTATATAGCTGGTTTTAATGCCTTTAAGTATTTGAGGACGGGCATTTGGTAAATAATCTCCGAACGCCCCTCCCTAAAGGGGTTCCTAGATATGAGTGGTCCAGGAGCTACGGCTGTGGGGATAAAAACCAGAGAAGGAGTAGTACTCGCAGCAGAGAAGAGAATGAGCTATGGAGGATTCGTAATGAGTAAGGCTATAAGAAAAGTATTCAAAGTTGGGGATCGTATGGGAATGGCATGTGCCGGTCTTTATGCAGATATGCAAGCTATAGCTAGAATGTTAGAAATAGAAGTAAGGTATTATGAGCTATCTAATAAGAGGGAGATGAAAGTTAGATCGGCTGCTCGCATGTTAGGTCTTTACCTATACAGTAATAAACTGTTTCCTTTGCTAACAGAAACCATATTTGGTGGGTATGACACAGAGCCCAGAATATTCGTCCTTGATCCGGTAGGATCGGTCATTGAAGAAAGATATTCCGCCGCTGGAACAGGAGCGCCACTGGCCATGGCCCTCCTAGATAAGAATTATAAGGAAGACATGGGCTTAGAAGAAGCTAAAAACTTGGCTATTGAGGCCATAAAGGTAGCAAGCATGAGGGATAGCTTGTCTGGAGACGGTATAGATCTTCTCATAATACCATTTGAAGGAAAACTCTACTTAGAATTTGTTCCTCTAGAACAGTAACGTCGAACTCTCTCTTCTCTTTTAAAAATCATGAGATTATCGTAACACTTGGAATGAAACTTGGACGGGCTGGCACCACTATTTCAGAGAATCGACGTAAAACCCAACGGTAGTATATTATTAGGTAATTTTGTAAATGCAGATGGCTTTGCGAAGAAACAAGTTAGAGTAGTAACTCATGCCCACCTAGACCACTTAGGAGGATTACAAAAAAGTCATTCCTACCAAGGAATGATTCTGATGACTCCAGAAACTTTTGTTTATGCTTCAAATTTGTATAATTTCAAAGCAACCAAGAGTAAAGTAAAGAACATGCGTTATGGTAATCCTATAAAGATCTGGAGTGAGAAAATAACATTTCTAAAAGCCGATCACATACTGGGTTCTGTACAAGTGCTCGTAGAGAATGAAAAAGGTCTGAGGGTACTATACAGCGGGGACTTTAAAAATCCTGGATGGGGTACAGAAATAGTAGAAGATGTAGATATATTGATAGTTGATGCAACTTATGGTTGTCCCCATATGATTAGAGATTATAAAGATAGACAAGAGGAGATATTAGTTGATGTAGTAGAGAGAGCTATGAAATATAGTGAGAAAGTAGTAATATTTAGTTATTATGGTAAAAGTGAAGAAGTAATTTTAATATTGAGGAGATGGGGTTTCGATCAACCAGTAATTATGGAAAGACGCCATTATAATACCCTCAAAGAGCTAGAACGTCTAGGGTATAATTTTGGTGAAATCTTACCTAGTGACCATCCAGATACAAAACGTCTAGACGAAGGTATCTTCTTGGTTCACTTAAACAGACTTAATAGGAGAAAGGAGCAACTGAGGAAGGATACATCAAACATAATATTAAGCGGGTGGTTTTTTGAACCCTACAGAAGAGTTGCTGAGAATGCATGGGAAGTGGGTTTTAGTGATCACGCCGATTTCGAAGACACAATCTTCTATATTATCCAAAATAAACCAGGCCTAGTGATAACGGATGCCTCTAGATCAGGAAAATGCGCTGAGGCTTTAGCAAGGTATTTAAAATTCAGATATGGTATCAAGGCCGTAGCTAGGCCAAGCCAATTATCAATGCTGTTATGACAAGTGTACTTGCCGAAATGAAGTCATTGAGGCTTGATGTTAAAGGAATAGTTATCAAGTCAGGATCCCAACCCTTTATGAATGAGACACATGAAATAACAACACTAATGAGTGGCATAGCCACTCTTAATATCAAGGTAGTTACAACTGCTAGCAACATCGGTTTTATCCCAAGACCTATCGAGAACAATGCAGTACTAATCCCCACACCTATTATAGTCTCCGCAGAAACCCTTAGCCACGTTTTGATTAGTGCGAGATTGAAAGGTTTTCGCGGATCTACCTCACCTAAGGCCAAGGCCGTTCCTAACCAAGATGCGAAATTCATAGAAGCGGAGCCATTCAGCGCCATTACTAATGGGGCAGCTGCTAGAATTGCTTTATTACCCGCAGCACCACCTTCAGCTAACGCCATTCCGGCCATAGTTGATATGGTTGATGCAATTAATACAGAGAAAGCATATTCCTTCTTTTTGCTCTTGTTTTTTATCTTGACCTCTTTTAATGCAAACAAGAATAATAGTATTGTTATTAGCATGAATGGTATACCTATAATGTTAAATGTTAAAAATATAGAAAAGGCGCTTATCAAATCGGCTATGACTGTAATTAACGAAACTACAGTTAAATCAACATTGAGCCCGTTTTTGAAAGCTATTAGAGTTAAGAAAGCTGTAAGGGGAATTAATATTGCTAATCCAATTCCTCTTGACACTAAGA